>NZ_JBFUGX010000375.1:0-4152 GCF_056402675.1 Polaromonas sp. P3_C2
ATCCTGACTGCGCGGCGTATGCCACGGCCATTGCAACAGGCCAGGCCCCCATCAATCAATGTCCGCCAGGCGGCGCTGAAGGCGTGCAGCGGCTGTCGGCCATCACCGGTCAGCCCGTTCAGCCGCTCAATCCCTCCAACGGCACAGAAGGCCCGCGTGCTGTCGCCTTCATCGATGAAGACTGGTGCATAGGCTGCACCTTGTGCATCAAGGCCTGCCCGACCGACGCCATCATGGGCAGCAACAAGATGATGCACACCGTCATCGAGCCCTGGTGCACGGGCTGCGAGCTGTGCATCCCGGTCTGCCCTGTTGACTGCATCAGCCTGGAAAACGTCACGGGCGAGCGCACAGGCTGGACGGCATGGTCCCCGCAAGAGGCCGACACCGCCAGGGCCCGTTATGAATTCCATCAGGCCCGGTACAGGAACAGCACAAGCCCGAAGGAGATGGGCGCAGGCAAAGTGACAGACCCGCCACAGGCCCCGCTACCCGCCTCGGCTGCACGCCCCGGAGACGACCCCGCCGTGACAGACCGCAAGCGCATGGTGATTGAAGCCGCCCTGGCCCGCGCCCGCACACAGCGAGAGAGCGGCAAGAAGGACTGAGCAGCTCAACCCAAGGCGGCAAACGCCTTGATCACTTCGGGCGGCGCCTGGACCATTTCAATCAGCACGCCTTCACCCGAAACAGGAAACTCGTCGTTAGCCTTGGGGTGCAGGAAACAGATGTCAAAACCCGCGGCGCCCTTGCGAATGCCGCCGGGCGCAAAGCGCACGCCCTTGGCTGTCAGCCATTCCACAGCCCTGGGCAGGTCGTCTATCCACAGGCCCACATGGTTGAGCGGCGTGGTGTGCACCGCAGGCTTCCTGTCCACATCCAGCGGCTGCATCAGGTCGACCTCAACCTTGAACGGGCCGCTGCCGATTGCGCAGATGTCTTCATCGACGTTTTCACGTTCGCTGACGAAGTTGCCAGTGACCTCCAGGCCCAGCATGTCGACCCACAGCGTGCGCAGCCGGTCTTTGCTGGTGGCGCCAATGGCGATCTGCTGGATGCCCAGCACCTTGAAAGGGCGTCCGGTGCTCATGCCTGAAATTCCACAATCGGTTGGTCCACGCTCAGCGATTCACCCTTGGCTGCCAACACCTTTCCCACCACGCCGTCAGCGACAGCGAACAGCACGTTCTCCATCTTCATCGCTTCAATCACGGCCACGCGCTCCCCAGCCTGCACTTTCTGGCCCACCTGCACGGCAACGTCCACCAGCAAGCCCGGCATGGGCGACAGCACATAGCGGCTCATGTCCGGGGGCGCCTTGTAGGGCATGAGCGCATGCAGTTGCGCCGCACGCGGCGACAGTACCAGGGCATCAAGCCGTGTGCCGTTGTGTGCGATGCGGATGGCCAGCGGGTTGCGCCCGACACCGCGTTCGACCTGTGCAGCGAACGGCTGGCCGTTCACGGTGCCGCGTATGCGCGCACCGCCCAAATGCCAGTTGCTACAAATTTCATAGCTGCTTGCGCCCGTATCTACTGTTCCGGAGCCTGATTGCGCTTGATAATTTCGCACAGTGACAGGGTGTTGCGTGTTCTGTCCCGCAGCGTCCAGGCCGACTACCACGAACTCCTCCCCTACCGTCACGCCATGGCCCGGCAACTGCCCGCTGATGCCGGCGGCACGGCCCAGCATGCGGCGATTAACGTAAGCGGCCAGCGCCAGCAGGAACGAAGGATCATCGTGCGGCACATCTTCGGCGTGAAAGCCTTTGCTGTAGTTTTCAGCAATGAAGCCGGTATTGAAGTCGCCCGCCACAAATTTCGGATGCGCCAGCAAAGCCGCCTGAAAAGGAATGTTGCTCGATATGCCGCGAATCACAAAACCATTGAGCGCCTCACGCATCTTGGCGATGGCGTCTTGACGGTCCTTGCCGTGCACGATGAGCTTGGCGATCATCGAGTCATAAAACATCGGGATTTCGCCGCCGTCCTGCACGCCGGTATCCACGCGCACGCCGTACAACTGCGAGGTGTCTGCCGCGAACATGGTTTCCTTGGGCGGCTGAAAGCGCACCAGCCGGCCCGTGGACGGAAGGAAGCTGCGGAATGGATCTTCAGCGTTGATACGGCATTCAATCGCCCAGCCATTGCGCTGCACGTCTTTCTGCGCGATCGGCAGCTTCTCGCCGGCCGCCACGCGAATCATCAACTCCACCAGGTCCAGCCCGGTAATGCATTCCGTCACCGGGTGCTCCACCTGCAGCCGGGTGTTCATCTCAAGAAAGTAAAAACTCTGGTCCTTGCCAACCACGAACTCCACCGTGCCGGCGCTCTGGTACTTCACCGCCTTTGCCAACGCCACGGCCTGCTCGCCCATAGCTTTGCGCGTCGCGTCGCTGATGAAAGGCGACGGCGCCTCTTCAATCACCTTCTGGTGGCGCCGCTGGATGGAGCATTCGCGTTCATTCAGGTACACCACATTGCCATGGCTATCGCCCAGCAACTGGATTTCGATGTGGCGGGGTTCTTCGACAAACTTCTCGATAAAGACGCGGTCGTCGCCAAAGCTGTTGCGCGCTTCGTTGCGGCAAGAGGTAAAGCCTTCAAAGGCCTCCTTGTCGTTGAACGCCACGCGCAAGCCTTTGCCACCACCGCCGGCAGAGGCCTTGATCATCACCGGGTAGCCAATGCCCTTGGCAATCTCCACGGCCTTCTCGGCCGTTTCAATCGCATCGTTCACGCCGGGAATGCAATTCACGCCCGCCGCGCCGGCCAGCTTTTTCGATTCAATCTTGTCGCCCATGGCGGCAATCGAATAGTGCTTGGGGCCGATAAAGATGATGCCCTCTTCCTCGACACGTTTGGCAAAGCCTGCGTTTTCGCTCAGAAAGCCATAGCCAGGGTGCACTGCCTGCGCACCCGTTTGCTTGCAAGCCGCAATAATTTTGTCGGCCTGCAGATAGCTGTCACGGCTGGGCGCCGGGCCTATGTTGACGGCCTCGTCCGCCAACTCAACGTGGCGGGCGTCTTTGTCGGCGTCGGAATACACCGCAACAGTCTTGATGCCCATTTTTCGGGCGGTGAGAATGACGCGGCAAGCGATCTCGCCCCGATTCGCAATCAGTATTTTGGTAAACATCGTTTTACTTCCTGTCCTGTTTGGCGAGCAGCGCCTTGCGCTCGGCCGTAAAGTCCCACCACGGCTGTTTCGGTCCGCCGTTCATGAATTTTTTCGCTGCCATGAAGGTGTCAAGAACGCATGGGTCGTGACGCCGGCCCATGGGATCACGCAACGCCTCGTACATCTTCAACGCGTTCATGCGCTTCACATCCGACGGGGCTTGAATGCCGACGGACTGCAGATCCGCCGCCAGCGACTTTCCGATATTCGGTATGTCGGTCAATACCCTCACCTCTGCAGCATGCATTGCCTTGGCCATCACGCGGTCCCTACAGTGGAATGTTCCCGTGCTTGCGCCACGGGTTCTCAATCTTCTTGTCGCGCAGCATCACCAGCGACCGGCAGATGCGCTTGCGCGTCTCATGCGGCAGGATCACGTCGTCGATAAAGCCGCGCGCGCCAGCGACAAAAGGATTGGCAAAGCGGGCCTTGTATTCGGCCTCTTTGGCAGCCAGCTTGGCCGGGTCACCCTTGTCTTCGCGGAAGATGATTTCCACCGCGCCCTTGGCGCCCATCACGGCGATTTCGGCGTTGGGCCAGGCGAAGTTGACGTCGCCGCGCAGATGTTTGGAGCTCATCACATCATAAGCGCCACCATAAGCCTTGCGGGTGATCACGGTGATCTTGGGCACGGTGCATTCGGCATACGCATAGAGCAGCTTGGCGCCGTGCTTGATGATGCCGCCGTATTCCTGGCTGGTGCCGGGCATGAAACCGGGAACGTCGACAAAGGTAATCACCGGAATGTTGAAGGCATCGCAAAAGCGCACAAAGCGTGCAGCCTTGATGGAGCTTTTGATGTCCAGGCAACCCGCCAGCACCAAAGGCTGGTTGGCGACGATGCCGACCGACTGGCCTTCCATGCGGGCAAAGCCGATGATGATGTTTTTGGCGTACTCGGGCTGGATCTCGAAGAAGTCGCCGTCGTCCACCGTCTTGACGATGAGTTCCTTCATGTCGTAGGGCTTGTTC
>NZ_JBFUGX010000376.1:0-6645 GCF_056402675.1 Polaromonas sp. P3_C2
CCGCTGGGGGCGTAAAGCTGTCACCATGGGGCAGTTCATAGTCTTCAGGAGAACGGCATCAACCCGTATATCTGGTGTTTGGTGGGTGCCCTTCTCGGCGGGGCCGCCTGCCTGCTCGCGGGCACCCGCGAAAAAATCCTCATCCTCGAAAGCCTCGGCGTCGGCATGTTCGGCGCTTTCATCGGCGGCGACTTCGTGGCCGCCCTGCTCAGCAAGGGCGCCACCAACGACAAGGTCTTCAGCATGGGCTCGCTCGGCCTGGCCGTGGCCGGCGGCCTTCTGGCGCTGGCCCTGCTGCGGTTGATGCGCCGTGCAGTCGGTCCCCAGCACGTCACCAAAGGCCCGCGCCGGCGCGACTGAACCGGACGCTTTCCAGTTCGCTTCAGGGGCAATGTGTGGGCCTCTCCGCGGGTCCGCGGGCCCCGGCGTAAGATTGCCGCTCCCCGTACGACCAACGGATTTCAGCGGAGATTTCCATGCCTTCTTCCCCCCAAACCATCACGCTCGGCGGCGGCTGCTTCTGGTGCACCGAGGCGGTGTATGTCAAGGTGCGCGGTGTTACCGACGTGGAGTCGGGTTACAGCAACGGCCAGGCCGCACGGCCCAGCTACGAAGAGGTCTGCACGGGCCGCACCGGCAGCAACGAGGTCGTCAAACTTACCTACGACCCGGCCGACATCACGCTGCGCGAGATCCTCGAAATTTTCTTCGTCATCCACGACCCGACGAGCCTGAACCGCCAGGGCAACGACGCCGGCACGCAATACCGCAGCGGCATCTATTACTCAACGCCTGAGCAGAAAGCGGAGATCGACGACTTCATCCGTCAGGTCAGCCAGGACAAAACCTTTGGCAAACCCATCGTCACCGAAGTGCTGCCGCTCGAAAACTACTGGCCCGCCGAGTCCTACCACCAGGACTATTTTGAGAACAACCCCAACCAGGGTTACTGCGCGTTCGTGGTCGGCCCCAAGGTCGACAAATTCCGCAAGACCTTTGCGTCGCGTGTGAAGGACTGAATGGGTTGGAGCGTGAGTGCTATTAGTTTGCTATCAAATAGATAGCTGATTGCGCTTGTCAGTATTGGTCTGATGCCGTTTTTAATGCTGAAAAACCATGTTTTCCGGCCGTTGGGGCTGTTTGAAATCATTTTTTCGGGTTTTCAAACGGGTTTTAGCCCGTTTTGAAGCAAAAAAGCCCTTCGTTTAGCCATCAAATTGGCCTGCAAGCCAATAGGGGCGAGCGCAAGCGGCTATTAAATAGATAGCAATGTCGGCGCCTTGCGGCAAGCCGTAGCCACCCCGCAACGGCGCTGGCCCGGCCCATCCGGGCTCAAGCCCGCCGCTGCGCGAAATAAAACCACTCCTGGCCCACTTCCCCCCGCGGATTCGGAAACACCACAAAGCCGTCCGCCGGCGCGGCAATAGGTGCGCCGCCATTGCGCGTGCCAATGGCCTCGCCGGCTTTCACGGCGTCGAAGCTGCGCCACTCGCGCGTGAAGGTGTCGCCGGCATGCTCGCGGTCCACCACGTCAACGAGCCGCAGGATTTCGCGCGCCATCGGCACCGGCGCGGGTTTCTGCGTAATCAGCCCCAGCAGGCCCAGCGTCTGCTGAATTGCATGCCGCGCCACCTGCACCGCCTGCGGGTCGTCATGCTGGCCGCACTCCAGCGTCACGCCGTAGCCGCCGCGTGAGCGCATGTATTCGGTCGTGCCTACGCCGTAGTTCGGGTCCGTCACCAATGTCTGCGCGCGGGCGCCCCCCGCAGCGCCCGCAGCCGTTGCCGCGCGCCGCTGCACGCCCCGGGCGTACGTCTCCAGCCAGCCTTCCACGATTCGGTGCGGCCCGGTGTGCAGCGCCAGTTGCATTTCTTCCGCGGCATGGTCAAAGGGCTCCAGCGCCCCCGTGTTGTTCTGCGGGCCGATCATCACAAACGGCGCACCGCCCGTGTGAAAAGAGTGCAGGTCCAGCAACACGTCATGCGCATCCAGCAGCGGGCACAGCACGTTCGCGATGCGGTCCTCAAAGTCCTGCGGAATTGCACTCGGCGCCATGTTGCGGTTGAGGTTGCGCTCACCCATGCGCTGCTTGAGCCGGTAGGCTAGCGGGTTGGTCACGGGCACAAAAGTCACGGTGCCGCGCTCAATGCCCAGCTTGCCGTTGTCGATTTCTTCCATCAGCTGTGTGATGGCGCGCGTGCCGCAGGTTTCATTGCCGTGTACGGCGCCGGTGACCAGCAGGCGCGGACCGGGGGCGAGGCCGTGGAAGGTGTGGCTGCGCAGGTGGGTAGGGTGGGGGCTAGGGGTGGAAGTCATGGGGTGTGCACCTCTGGGGGTGATAAACGTGGATGGCGTTGATGGCTTGGTTATACAGCGGTTTCGGCGGAGGCAAGAACGTTGTTCGCGCGAGTCCCTCATGCGTTTGGGGGATGGTGTTGTTTGGCTTCGAACCTATGATCGTGGGCAGTTGGCAACCATGCACCTGTCTTCAACCTTGTTGGAATCGCAAGCATGCGGCAAGCTTCGGTTTGCGGCTTAACTTCTAATAAAAGCGCTGGAAAGACCGTGATGCACATAGTTTTCTGGATTGGATGGATCGCATTGGGATACGCTGCCTGGTCCGCGTGGCTGCAACGCGCGTGCCCCCACGCAGGTTGCAGCTTCATCCTGGTGATGCCGCAACTGCTGGAGCTGATCGTGCCATTCATGGTTTGGGGAGCAGTTGGCGTGGCGGCATCCATTGGCATTAATCTGATGCGCGGCCGGCGCAGATCGCCAGCTGCAAGCAAGGTGGGGGTAGAACCTTCGCCACTGCCCGATGCGGTGCAAGCACCAGTGAGTGCTGAAGCGTTGATGCATGAGCTAGGCATCACATTCGATGGACGCCTGTATGGGTTTCGTGAGTACCGTTATGAAAAACTGGCGGATGCCATTGCCTATGCAAGACTTGCGGGGCGACGCGACGACTGATCCCAATCGGCGTCCGGTGGCAGAGTGCGGTTGGTCCGTCGTGCCTATGATGTCGGTGTTCGCACACTCTGAACATCTCATGTTCAATACGGAGGCAGCATGGACACCGATCTTGAAGGCTTGTCGCGTGAACAACTCATTGTGGAAGTCAAAAAACTCCGCCAGGGTATTCGCGAGCACCGCGACAGCACGGGCCACGAGTTGTGCTGGCATCATCCGGCGCTGTGGGCGCTGCTGCCGGAGAGAACCGACCCTGTGCCCGTCGTACCTGACTGGCCGCAGTTCTTTCGCGGCTGCATCCGCTACCGCCAGTCGCTGGATGAACAGTTGCCGGATGCGCCGCGAAGTAATGAACCCTATCGCGACTGAACACATTTGACTGTCGATATCCGCGTATTCGTGGCGCGCTGCAAACGGCCAGATTTTCGAGAGCAAAAAATGAGTGAGATTGGCAATGAACTTCACCGTTGATCGTTTGGTGTCATGGGTGCTGATCCCGCTTTTAGTGGCCCTGCCTCTGGCTTTTTTCATGTGCTACGGAGCGCTTGATCACAACCCGCAGGAAGAGTTCTGTGCTTATGTGGCCCGCGGCGTATCTGCAAATTATTCAGTCCAGGGCGAAAACTGCAACATCAAATGGGGTGCAACAGGTCTGTTGTTTGCGGTCTGGCTTTTTGCCCAGCTGGCGGTTTTGACGKTGGTGCGCTTGATGTTGTCAGCGTTTCGCAATGTTTGATGTCAGCGCGGTTTTCCTGATTCAGCCGTTTTATTTCCTGCTCAGTTCAGCCTGATTCCCGCCACCAGCTGCATCACGTTGTGCCGCATCAGCTTGAGGTAGGTGTCAGCTGGGCCACCAGCTTTTGACAGGGCGTCGACATACAGCGCGGGGCCGGGTGTCACACCCGCGTCCTTGCTCAGTTGGGCGAGCAGCTTGGGGTTGCTCATGTTTTCAAAAAACACGGCCTTGATCTTTTCGCGCTGGATCTGCCGGATCAGTTGGGCGACTTCTTTGGCGCTGGGTTCGGCTTCGGTGGAAATTCCTTGTGGCGCCAGGAAGCTGACCTGGTAGTGCGCGCCGAAATAACCGAAGGCGTCGTGTGAGGTGATGACCTTGCGTTTGGCGGCGGGGACGGCGCTGAGCTGCTCTTTGGCCCAGGTGTCGAGTGCCTGCAATTCCTTCCGACCAGCGTGGTGACGGCGACGCGGTCACCGCCGACCACACGGACGAGGTCGCCGAGGATGCTGAAGCTGGCGACCACAGGGATTTTGTCGGCGGCCATGCCGGCGGTGGCGGTGGCCAGCAGTGCGGCTCCGACCAGGGGTGTCAGCAGTTTGCGCGCCAGGTGTTTCATGAAAGTCATGGAAGGGCTCCGGGTTGGTAAAGAAAGGAAAGATGCGCAGCTTCAGGCGGTGCGGTGCGTGCGCGCGAACGTGCGCGGCAGCCAGCCGCCGGGTGCCAGCAGCAGCGAGGCAAAGTACAGCGCGCCGGCGCAGCCGATGATGGTCGGGCCCGAGGGTGTATCGAAGTGGTAAGACAGCAGCAGCCCGGCGTAGCCTGCCGCCATGGCCTGCGCGCCGGCGTTGGCGAGCTGCGCGGGCAGGGTGTCGTGCCACAAGCGCGCCGACACCGCGGGCAGCATCATCAGGCCGACGGCCATCAGCGTGCCCAGCGTCTGGAAGCCGGCCACGAGGTTGATGACGACCAGCATCAAAAAGCCTTGCTGCCAGGACCATTTGAAAGAGGCGCTGCGGCCCGTTGCAGCCAGGAACACCGGGTCAAAACTTTCGAGCACCAGGCCGCGGTAGGCAGCCGCCAGCGCGACCAGGCTGATGCTGGCCACGCCGGCCACCAGCAGCAGGCCCGGCGTGTCGACGCCCAGCGCGCTGCCGAACAGGATGTGCAGCAGGTCAAGCTGCGTGCCGTGGCCGGAAATGAGCGTCACGCCCAGCGCCAGCGCCACCAGGTAAACGGCAGCCAGGCTGGCGTCCTCTTTCAGCGTGGTGGCGCGGCTGATGAAGCCGGCCAGCGCGGCCACCAGCATGCCAGCGAGTACGCCGCCTGCGGCCATGGCCGTGAGCGACAGGCCGCACAGCATGAAACCGATAGCGACACCCGGCAATATGGCGTGGCTGAGCGCGTCGCCCAGCAGGCTCATGCGCCGCAAGGTCAGGAAAACGCCCAGTGGTGCGGCGCTGAGCGATAGCGCCAGCGTGGCCACCAGCGCGCGGCGCATGAAGGCGTATTCGGCGAACGGCGCAAACAAAACGGCCCAGGCGCCGTGAAAGGCGTGCAGTGCGGCTTCCATCACGCAGCAGCCTTGTGCAGCGCGGGCGCGTGCAATGCCGTTGGGGCGGCCAGTGCCTTGTCGTCAATGCGGCAGGCTTCGGCGCTTTCGTCCCATGCCTCGGCCATCGCGCGGGCGCGTGCCAGGTTGTCTTCTGTCATGACGTGTGCTGTGGGGCCCCAGGCGACGGCTTCGCGCGCCAGCAGCAGCGTTTGCGGAAAATGTGCCCGCACCTGGGCGTCGTCATGCAGCACGGCAATCACGGTGCGTCCCTGGCCATGCCACTGGCGAATCAATGCCAGCAGCGCGGCGGTGGTCTTGCTGTCTATTGCGTTAAAGGGCTCGTCCAGCAGGATCAGGCGGGCGTCCTGCACCAGCAGGCGGGCAAACAGCACGCGCTGGAACTGCCCGCTGGAGAGCGTGTCAATGGGCCGCGCTTCAAAACCTTCTAGGCCGACGGTGCGCAAGGCCGTGCCGACAGCCGCCCACTGCGCTTCACTGACTCCGCCCCACGCGCCCTGTGAAGGCCAGCAGCCGAGCAGCACGGCATCGCACACGTCCATCGGAAAGCTGCGGTCCAGCTCAGCCTGTTGCGGCAGGTAGGCGATGCGCGTGCGTGGCGTTGCCGTGGTGACCTGGCCGCCCGAGCGGGGCAGCAACCCCATGATGCTTTTGCACAGCGTGCTTTTGCCGGCGCCGTTGGGGCCGACCACAGCGGTCAGCGAACCCGCCGCGAAGTGACCGCTGACGTGGTGCAGCGCCGGATGCTGCCGGTAGCTGACGGTGAGGTTGTCCAGCGCGACCATGGCGCTCACCATGGTGCGATTTCCGCCGAAGCCCAGGCGACTGCCAGCCACAGCAGCGCCACGGCCGGCAACACCGCGAGCACCCGGCGCCAGGCCGGCCAGGCGAGGATGCTGCGGCGGCGCGGAGGCTGTGGGGGGAAGGGAGGAGGTGAAGCTGGCAAGGGAAGTCGTCTTTACAAACAGGCGGGCCGGGAAGTCATCAAAAGCCACTCGGTTGCGGTAATAATGCAACTGAATTGCTGTATAGTCTAATGCAACATTGTTGCGTTATGTGCGTGCGTTGTGAAAATACGCCGCGCGCTCTTTTGCCAAACTCTTTCTGAACGGCTTCATCCCATGGCATCCGTCCAACCTGTCAGGCGCTCCAGAACCGGCCCCGGCATCACCGCCGACGCAGACCCGATTGATGTGCTGCTGTCGGCCCACGGCCTGCGCCGCACCAGCGCGGCGCGCCTGGTGCTGGGCTGGCTGCTGGCCCACCCGGACACCAGCTACACGCACGCGCAGCTGCAGGCCGCGCTGGGCGGCGACGATGATGCCGGCGAAGGCGTGACACTGGACCGCGTCACGCTGTACCGGCTGAT
>NZ_JBFUGX010000377.1:0-4113 GCF_056402675.1 Polaromonas sp. P3_C2
GTTCCGCGCTGTGTGCAGCCTGGTTTTCAGCTCCTGCAACGCCTCAGGATTGCGGCCTAGCCGCACAGCCTCCGCAACATAAGCCTGCGGGCTTTCCAGAATGCATTCAGGCAGGCCGGCAGCCTGCAGAATGCTTGCACCCATGCGCGCGGCCATGCTGCTGCCGGGGCAGGTGAGCGCGGGAACGCCCTGGCGCAGCGCCTCTTCCAGTCCGGGCGAGGCATTGAGGCGCAACGTGTCCAGGAACAGGTCGGCACAGCCCAGGTGGGCGGGTATCTCGGGCCAGGCGGCAAGGGCTGAAAAGATCAGCCGCTGTACACCCACGCCYGCAGCCTGTGCTTCGCGCACGAGGTTGGCGGCGGCCCGGCTGCAAAAAGGCAGCCACAGTACGGCGTCGGGCAGCGACCGCAACACTTTCATCCAGCTGGCGAAGGTGGCTGCATCCAGCAGGGGCGGCAACAGGCATGAACACAGCACCAGGGCGTCCGCGGGCAACCCGGCTTTTTCGCGGGAAGGGGTCGTGGGCTCGGCATCCATGCCAAAGCTTCCCGGCCAGCAAGTTTGCGGAAGGCGGCCGATGGGGCCGGCTTGCTCCTCCACCTGCGGGTGGATGAAGTGATCGGACACGGTGTAGTCCCATGCGCCGGGTACGTGATGCCTGTAAAGGCCAGGCTCGCGCAGCTGCACGGGCGCGACTCGCATCAAGGCGATTTCCTGCCGCGTCCAGGCCGGGTTCAGGGCCTGTTCAATGTAAATATCAAGCCTGTCCAGGMGGATGCGCCCCACCGCTTCGAGGTCAGTCATGTGCCCCAGTTCATTCACACTGGCCGCATGGCGGCGCAAAACCTCAAGGTGCTCCGGCTGCGGGCGCCCCGTGAAGGCATAGACTTGGATGGCAAAGCGGCCACTGTCGTGCAGCGCGAGTTGCTGCTCAAGTGCCCGCATCTGCCGGGTGTCGGCCAGGCTTTGCACGGCGAGGCCGACGTGGATGCGGCTGTCGCTCTGGAGGCGGCGTGTGCGCGAATCGCGCTTGAACGGCGGGCAGGGTTTGAGCCGGCTTTTCACTGCGTCGAGAGTTTGCCGGCGCATCTGCTGCAGCGCGTCTTCATCCATGGCGAGTACCAGTCCGTGGAAAGGCGCATCGCCCCAGTCGCGGGGTTTTTGGGTGGCAAGGGATTCAGCCAGGGCCTTCTGCAGGATATCCGTGAGCTTGTGGTGATGCCGCCAATCGCCGATGGCCATATTGCGGAAGGCTTGCCGGGTGTGGATTTGCAGCGCGTCGTCCGCCACGTGGTCGATGGCCTTGCCATGGATGGTGCCCTCCAGCGCAGCACCTTCGGCGGTTTCCAGTTTCAGCAGGAACTCACCCAGCAGGTTGCGGGTGTTGCCATCGAGGTCTTTCAGGGCAGCGTCGGCTTTTTCGAGCTCACCGGTGAAAGCCAGAAGCGCGAGGTGCCGAAGTCTCAGCTCGGCATGTTCAGGAAATTGCGCCAGGGCAAGCCTGGTGGCTTCCACGGCCTCGGCGTAGCGCCGCGCGCCTGAGAGGTATTCGGCGAGGTTGGCGTGGTAAGGCGGGTGGCCGGGCTGAAGATCAAGGCACTTGCGGGCCAAGTGAATGGCCAGGTCCCACTGCGATGAGCCAGCCGCCAGGATGGCGACGTTGTTCAGGGAACGCAGGTGGTCGGGGTTGAGTTCCAGGGCCCGTGCGTAGGCCGCCTGGGCCTTTTCAAGGTCACCGCAACCCTCTGCTGCAATCGCCAGGTTGGCTGCGCCGTCGGCGTCCTGCAGCAGTGATGCTTCAACGCCCAGCAGCGTTCGGTAGGCGGCCTGCGGGCGATCCAGCACGCTAAGCAGGGTGGCGCAGGCAGATGCCGAATTGACGTCCGTCGGCGAGAGGGCGTGCGCCTTTTCAAAAGCCGCGAGCGCCAGTTCGGGCTGGCCGGTGCTGTCCAGCTGGCTGCCTTGCGACATCCAGGCCTCGTGATCTGCCTCACGGTTAGAGGGGCGGGGGTTTTTATCCATCGCAACTGTGTCGCCGTCGTGCATGCAGGAATTATGTGGCACGGTGGGTTCGGGGACTYAGGCGGGCGCGGAGATAATCGCGGCTAATGACCCAAGGCCTCACTTTCACCGACCTCGGCGCGCTGCACCTGCTAGGCCGGTTCGGCGAGTTGTACACGGGCGCGGAGCGGGAACTGCTGGACCTCGCGCGGCTTCTGGCCGGCAGGCGCGCGGTCAAGCTGTGGTCCGATGTGCCGGTGCACCCGGCGTACGCGCCCGAGGGCATTACCGCCGTGCAGCCCTTTGCGCACCAGTTTCCCAGGGAGGGTACGCTGCTGATAGGCGGCGTGCATCTGCAGCCGGGAATCTGGCTGAAATACACGCGGTTTCAACGAATCATTCTTTTCCACAACATTTCACACCAGGGGCAGCTGTTTGCCATTGTCGAAGGCGTGCGGGAATACACCGGCCTCGACCCTGAGATTGTTTTTGTGTCCGACTGGCTGCGCCGCACTGCGGCATTGACCGGGCGCGTCATTCCCAGCCTGCTCGACCTCACGCCCTTTTCAGCGGTTGCCGTTGAACGTTTTGCCCGATGGCCGCATGGTGGAGCCCAACCGCGGCCTTTCACGGTTGGGCGTGCCAGCCGTGATCTGCTGGAAAAGCACAACCCGCAGGACCTTTCGCTTTACCGCATGCTGGCCAGCCGCGGCATACGGGTTCGCGTCATGGGCGGAACCTGCCTGGCGCCGGGTTTGGCCGGAACCGAGGGCATTGAGTTGCTGCCTGCGGGTGCGGAGTCTGTGCCGGATTTTTACCGTTCACTGGATGCGATGTTCTACCGCACCGGAAACTTTTTCGAGGCGTATGGACGGGTGGTGCTGGAGGCCATGGGTGCCGGTTTGCCGGTAGTGGCCCACGTGAACGGCGGCTACGCCGAAGTGATCGAGCAGGGCATCTCGGGTTTTTTGATCCGCTCGCAGGAGCAGGCATTCGATGCCCTGATGTCGCTCAATGATTCGGTGGATTTAAGGCTTCAGCTGGGCATGGCAGCGCAAGAGCGGGCCAGCCAGGTGCACGGCCCCGACGCAACGGAGCGCGACCTGGCGTTCTATCTCAAGTGAACGGTGACCGGCCGCCCCCATCAGGGCGCGGCAAATGCTGCTGCGCCTGAATAGCGAATGTTTCCGTTGGTGCCGGTGTAAACCATGCCGGCACGGCTTGCATTCACCCCGGTGAAGAAACCGTCCACGGTGAAAACCGGTCCACCGTTGGAGTAGCTGAACTGCCCGCCTGCAACACTGATATTGGATGCCGCAAAACCGCCAAGTGTCGTGACCACGCCCATGCTCAGCTTGGCCGTGCCGAAGTTGACGCTGAACGTTGCGGATGTCAGGGTTCCGGAGGCCACTGCCGCCTGTACGGAGGTGTCGTAGCCCGTGACTGGCGTCTGGCCGATCAGGTTGTAGCTGAGGGTGCCCGTTGTGGGCATCACCAGGGTAGGCTGGCCGATGATGTAGTGGAGATCATTGATGTTCGTGCCGCCTGGGTTGCGTGTGCCCGTGGTCCACGAACCCCAACCGATAAAGTCGCCCGCGTCGGTAGAGCCCGCCGAGCCTGCAAAGGCGTTGATGGTGGGGGTGAAATCCTTGCCATTGGCGCTGAGCGCGGTCAGTTTGCCGGTGTCAATGGTTGCGGAAGTGCCCGTGGCAACAGGCGAAATGGTGGAAGGTCCGAAATTGCCCTGCGAGTGGTAGGTTGCGGTTGACTTGAAATTTGTGAACGTGCCTGTGTTGACTGGCTTGACATCGGTCACAACCGCTTTATTGATGATGATGGGCTCTATTGGAGGTTCGGGTGTGGGTATGGGCGGGCGTACATTCGTTCGTTTCGGCGTGTCTGTGTTGTTGACCACCCGGACAGACTCACCTGCCGTCAGCCCGACACATCCCCCCGCATTGCAGACCTCAATCGCATCCAGCTCGGTTGTCACGCTCAGCGAGCCGTCCGGGTTGTACCCAGCATTGAAGCCAGAGCCGCGGATACCAATGGTGGCCGTCGTGGTGGTGACACGGTAGTTTTCACGGTTGCGTTTGCCGATCAATCCGGTGA
>NZ_JBFUGX010000378.1:0-4098 GCF_056402675.1 Polaromonas sp. P3_C2
CTCTTGCGGTGAAAAACCGGTGCCGGAACTGAGCGCCGCCTGGCCGCCGTCCAGGGCCACCACGATGGCGATGGGGGCGTCGCAAGCGCGCGCGGCCAGCCGGGCGAGCCGGGCGGCGCCGGAATGAGGCAGGACATGGAGCGCGAGCGCAGGATCAATGACGGGAGCGGGAACGGAAACGGACACGGGCAAACACCTGCTTTTCAGACATTCAATAGACGATGCTGACGCATAGCGGCATTTCTTTTACGCAAGATTTGCAAGCATTGGGCATAAAGCGTTGCAAAACGTTCCGTCACTTACCTGCGCAGGATTTTGTCCTACGCTTCAGGCACGCGGCCCCCCACGCCGGGTTACTGCGTCACCCTTCATCCTGCAGCACTCCCCGGTTATCTCCCGTTTTTTGTATTGTTTCCGTTGTTCTATTTCACGCAAGGATCCATGAGCCCACTCGAACTCGACCAGCTTCAGCAATGCCCCGACATCCCTGCTTTGCGGAAGGCTCTGAAAAACATGTGCGAGCGCTTCGGCTCGGTCACGCAGCTCAACATCCTGCCGRCCGCCCATGCCGGCAAGCAGCAGGCCCTGTGCTTTTTGCGCATGGCTTCCGACGAGGAGGAGCAAAAGCTCATGAGCGGCCTGGGCATAGGCCGGTTCGGCGGCGAGCTGGTGGTCGTTGTGGATCTGCTTGTGGCCAAGTCGCCCCAAACTGAGAGTGCGTGGGGCTCTCTCGCCTGAGAGCCTCAAAATCCTCCGGCTCTTATTTCGCGGCTGTGGCTTCGGCCGAGGGGTGCCTGAGCAGAAGCCGATCCAGGGCGCTGAGAACGTCGAACGACTCGGCAAAGTCGCCAAACAGAACGGCATTGTCAGGCGCAGCCGCTTTGCCCTGCCAGGCCGCGCGGAATTGGTCGAATATTTCGCCAAAGGTTTTTTTCCCATCTATCAACGCGAGAATTTTTGCGCCGTACTTGCCGGGATTCACCATCACCGAGGCGCCTGAGTGCTGATGCCTGAGCATGAAGGGCTGGCCCTTGTTGCTGCCAAACACCTGCGCGGCAAGTTCGCCGGTCAAGGGCTCATGGTAGAAGAAAGGCACGTACTCCGGATCGCCGTAGGGGGCCTTGCAACGGTCGTTGCGAGTGACGTATAGGGAATGGGTAATAAGGGTGCCGGCCATCAGCTCGGCCATTTCATATTGCTTCCTGCGCGGCAGCCTGCGCAATGCCGCGGCCATGGCCGGCGGCTTGCTTCCCAGCACCATGTGCGGTAAATAAGGCGAAAGGCCGCGCTGTACATCGGTGAACTCCAGGTGCATGCCGTGTCCGCTCTTTGCGCCATCCGCTTCGTCGCCCAGCCAGTCAAACAGCTCGCCCACGCTGTATGAGCGGTCCTGCGAATGCAGCAGCAGGTCGTAGATGCCTGCGTCGCCCATCTTGTGGTCGTGGTGCAGGTCTTCGCTGCGCTTGAACCAGTTGGTGGCGGGCAGGCTGGCCAGCAAGTCGCGCGTGTTGGCGATTTTCCGCTGCGCATCCGCCTCGTCGCCGTTGACCAGGCGCATGAGCTCCTGCATCTGGTACACCCCGGTGCGGCCCGTGGTGGCATACACCATGAGTCCGATGGCGCCATCGTCTTTGAGTACACTGCGCAACGCCTTGAATCCCAGATCGGGATCGGCCAGATGGTGAAGTACGCCGCTGCAATTGATGTAGTCGAAGGCGCCGAGCTCTGCTGCCAGGGCGGGCAGGTTCAGCAATGAATCATGAACCCAGGCGATGTTTGCCAGCCCGCGAATCTGTGCGCGCTCCTTCGCCAGTGCGATGCTGGCTCCGCTCATGTCGAGATGCACGATTTGTGCGTCGGTATGGCGCAACTGCTCGGCCAGGAAAATGGTGGCGTCGCCGGTGCCACCGCCTGCCACCAGCGCACGAAAGCCATTCTGGAACGACTGCTTCCCCGCAAAGCAGTAGTGGTTGATCATGGGCAGGYCTTCGAGCCAGGTCCGTACCAGGCGCTTGTGGTCGTCCTGCGGATTGCAGGGCGGATAAGGCAGCGCCTCATACTGGTTTCTGACTTCGGGCAAATAGTTGTCGGGCATGGCGGCTTCCGGAAAAACGATTGGCAAAAGCCTATTGTCTCCGCCCAGGATCGCCCCGCGCCGGAAACCTCTCTCCCATCCAGTGGCCGCGGCGGCCGACCCCTGAGGGGGGATCCGGCCACACGAAGTGGGCCGAGACGGGGGTGTGCCTAATTTTGCAGTTCCTACCTCACAGGTAGGAACTGCAAAAACGTTCCGCCCAGTAGATTTTGAACATAGGTGATCACCGCGCGGCGGTACTTCTCGGTCAGAACGGAGGCCAGCAGGTCCAGCCGTCCAATGATTTTGCCGAACTCGCGTTCAAAGCTCAGGTTGCGCTCGCGCTCGGTGATTTCATCGGCCAGCAGCAAGGGCTGGCCTGCGGCATTGCGCCGGTTGGACAGCATCCATACGGCGATTTCAATGTTGCGGGCGGCGTTGTAGATGTATTGCGCATCCAGGCTGTCAGTCAGGTAATACGCTGTTTTCCCGCTGTGGGCCGTGATCACCATGTCAGCGCTGGCATAAATGAACGCCGCCACGCGATCGCCCTTGAAGTCGGGGCCCAGCGCCAGCGACAGCGCGGCGATGTCGCGCTTGCCCTGCAGTTCGGGCCAGGGTGTGCGGGTGTCAACCGCCACGCGCAGCTGGGCGAGGGCCGCGTCGCGTCCGAGCGTGCTGGTTTTCCGCCATTCCGCCGGGTTGCGCCGGTACAGCTTGTCGGCCAGGCGCAGCAAACCCTCCAGGTTATCGCGCATGCCCAGGGTGGCCATGCGGTTCACGTCCGACTGGCCGATCTCGCTAGCGGCCATCGGGGCGRCCTGTGCTTCGCCCTTGTGCGTGGGCGCCTGGCTGGCGCAGCCGGCCAATACAGCCAGGGCCAGCAGCAAGGGAGGGCGGAAGAATGAAAAGATGGAAGGAGAAATGGCTGGTGCGGGAAGGGAGATGGGTGCCGTGCGCAAGGACATGGGGCATTTTCAGCGGCTGCGCCGCGCCGCGCAAGCATGGCTTTCCCGGGCTGCCGCCGGCTGCAGGGGCAAGCTCAGACGGAAGCCGCGCCCACTTGGGCAATCGGGTGCAACAGTCCGCGAGACAGCAGCACCCGGTGGTCTATCTTGAGGCAGTGGTCCTGTACCACCAGCAAGCCCGCCGCTTCCGCCTTCGCKGCTGCCGTGGCGTTGGAAATGCCGAGCTGCATCCACACGGCCCTGGCGCCTATCGCAATGGCTTCGTCGACCACTGGCGGAATATCTTCGCTGTTGCGAAAGCAGTTCACCAGGTCGAYCTTTTCGTGCTGCGCGGCTTCGGTCAGCGTCGAATAGGCCTTTTCACCGAGCACCTCGGCGGCGTTCGGGTTGACCGGGATGATGCGATAGCCATTGGCCTGCATGTAGCGCGCCACATCAAAGCTGGCGCGGTGAGGCTTGGGCGACAAGCCCACTACCGCGATGGTGCGGCAGTGGTTGAGGATATGCGGCATGCGCTCTGCGGGGGGCAAGGGGTTCATGGCTGGGCTTTGTGTTGGCCTGGCTTGGACCGGCGTTGCCGGGCACGGTTCAGGCTCTGTTTATCTATTTAAGCGGGTCTATGCCTTGTATTTGACGGAGCACCCATAAGCCCGGCTGGAGGCCACACTCAATGGTTTGCCGCTCAGCGCTTCGGTCAGGCCCTGGCGCACGTAATTGGTGGCGGTCTTGATATCGTCAACGCGGGCAGAAGGGATGCTGTCAATACCGCCTGCGTAAATCAGCTGGCCCTGCGGACTGATGATGTACATGTGCGGTGTCGTCTTGGCGCCGTAAAGCTGGCCGATCCTGCCTGACTCGTCCATCAGTGTCGCAGTCGGCTGGCCCTGTTTCTCGGCCATCCAGCCGGCCAGTTTGGCCGGCGCCAGGTAGTCGCCGCTTTCGGCCTCCGTGGAGTTGATGGACAGCCACACCACGCCTTTGGCGGTGAACTCCTTTTGCAGGCCTTGCATGTTGCCGCTGTAGTGCTTGCGCACAAAAGGGCAGCCCGGATTGGTC
>NZ_JBFUGX010000379.1:0-4088 GCF_056402675.1 Polaromonas sp. P3_C2
GTCGTAGCATGAGTCCCGCAAGGCCTTCGGGTAGTAGCTGACTTTTGGGGGCCTGCCCGATCCTGTGATGACAGTGATTCAACAAAAGGGGACTCCACATGACAACAAAACTCAACGTGAACGGCCGCGCCGTTTCCGTCAACGCTGAATCTGACACACCCCTTTTGTGGGTGATACGCGATGAGCTGGGCATGACCGGTACCAAGTTCGGTTGTGGTGCGGCCTTATGCGGCGCGTGTACCGTGCACCTCAATGGCAAGCCGGTGCGGTCGTGTCAGACGCCGTTGTCTGCCGCTGCGGGCCAGAAGGTGGCGACGATTGAAAGCCTTTCACGCAACAACACGCACCCGCTGCAGGTGGCGTGGATCAAGCACGATGTGCCGCAGTGCGGCTACTGCCAGTCGGGCCAGTTGATGAGCGCGGCGGCCTTGCTCACGGGCAACAAGAACCCGAGCGACGCGGACATTGACGCCGCGATGAGCGGCAACATCTGCCGCTGCGGTACCTACCCGCGTATCAAGGCGGCGATCAAGGATGCCGCTTCCACCATGCGCAAAGCCTGAGGAGAACGATCATGACTGCCAACACACTGGTCTCCCTCGATCGCCCTGATCGCCGTACTTTCCTCAAAGCCTCATCAGCCGTCACGGGCGGGTTGATGATGGGCGTCACGCTGGGCCTGCCGCTGGCAACCCAGGCCGCGGGCACGCTCTACACCCCCAATGCCTGGGTGCACATTGCCGACGACAACACCATCACGCTGCTGTCTGCGCGCTCCGAGATGGGGCAGGGCGTGTATACCTCCATGCCGATGTTGATTGCCGAAGAGTTGAATGTGGATTTGCGCAAGATCAAGGTGGCGATTGCGCCTCCGGGCAAGGTCTATACCAACGCCTTGCTGGGCGCACAGATCACCGGCGGCTCGACCTCGGTGCGTGACGGCTGGGAAAAGCTGCGCATCGCCGGCGCGCAGGTGCGCATGATGCTGGTGTCGGCGGCTGCTGCGAAGTGGAATGTCGATGCGTCGACGCTGAAGGCTGAGAACGGCATGGTGATCGGGCCGAACGGCAAGAAGGCGACTTACGGTTCACTGGCCGAGGCGGCATCGAAGCTGCCAGTGCCGGAAAAAGTGGTGCTGAAAGACCCGAAAGATTTCACTGTGGTCGGTAAACCCACCAAGCGGCTGGACACACCGATGAAGGTCAACGGCACAGCCGAATTCGGCATTGACGTGAAGCTACCCGGCATGGTCTACGCCAGCCTGCAGCAATGTCCGGTGATCGGCGGCAAGGTCACCAGCTTTGACGCGGCCAGGGCCAAGGCCATGCCGGGCGTGATCGACGTGGTGCAGATTCCCGATGGCGTGGCCGTGGTGGCCGACAGCTACTGGCATGCGTACAAGGCGCGCCAGGCATTGACGGTGCAATGGGACGAAGGCCCGGTCGCGGCCATCAGCAACGCGAGCATGCTGGACGGCATTCGCAAGGCGGCCGACAGCGGCAAGGTGATACCCATCATCGCGCCCAAGGGCGATACCGCCGGCGCGATGAAGGGTGCGGCCAAGACCTTGAAAGCCGAGTACGTGTCGCCGTTGCTGGCGCACGCCACGCTGGAGCCGATGAACTTCACGGCCGACTACAAGAACGGCAAGATCCTGCTGATCGGCCCCACGCAGTTCCAGCAGGGGGCTGAAGGCAGCGTGGCGGCGGCCCTGGGTATCAAGCCCGAAGACATCACGCTGAAAACCACCTTCCTGGGCGGCGGCTTTGGCCGGCGGCTGGAGCTGGACTTCATCGTACAGGCGGCGCAAATCTCCAAAGCCGTGGGCAAGCCCGTCAAGCTGCTCTGGAGCCGCGAGGACGACACCACGCACGACTTCTACCGGCCCATGGCCGTCAACCAGCTTTCGGCCGGGTTGGGAGCCGACGGCAAGCCGGTGGCGCTCAATTTCAAGGTCACCTCGCAGTCCATCACGCAGCGCGCCTTCGGCCTGCCCAAGGACACGCTGGACCCCTTCATGGCCGAAGCCGGCGTGATGCCATACGACATCCCGAACACGCAGTACGACCTAGTGATCCACGACAGCGGGCTGCGTGTGGGCTACTGGCGCTCGGTGAGCCACGCGCTCAATGCCTTTGCCAATGAAAGCTTTGTCGATGAGATGGCGCTGGCGGCGGGCAAGGACCCGTATGCCTACCGCATGTCGCTGCTGGAAAAGCAGCCGCGCTTTGCCAATGTGCTGAAGATGGCGGCCGACAAGTCCGGCTGGGGCACACCGCCGCCCGCAGGGCGTAGCCGCGGCATCGCGCTAATGGAGGGTTACGACACCTACATGGCGCAGGTGGCCGAGGTGTCGGTGAAGGACAACCAGATCACGGTGCACAAGGTGACGGTGGTGGCCGACCTGGGCCGCATGGTCAACCCCGACACGGTGCAGGCACAGATCCAGTCGAGCATTGTGTTTGGCCTGTCAGCCGCGTTGAATAACCAGATCACGCTAGACAAGGGCCGGGTGCAGCAGACCAATTTCGGCGACTACCCCGTGCTGCGCATGCATGAGTCGCCGGTGATGGACATCACCCTGGTGCCCAGCACCGAGAAGCCGGGCGGCATTGGCGAGCCGGCCACGGCGCTGGTGGCGCCCGCGGTGGCCAACGCGGTGTTTGCCGCCACCGGCAAGCGGGTGCGCACGCTGCCGCTCAATGACAACCTGGCGAAGGCTTGAGGCCGCAGGGCTTTGAGGCCGGGCCGAGGCAGAAAAAACTGCGGGCTGCTAGCATTTGACGCATGGATAACATTGACCTCGAAGTTCTGAAGACCTCATCGCAGTGGCTGGCCGCAGGCCTGCGCTGCGAACTGGTGACTGTGCTTAAAACCTGGGGCTCCAGCCCGCGGCCTGAAGGCTCCATGCTGGCCATCTGTGAAGACGGCCGGGTGGTGGGTTCGGTGTCGGGCGGCTGCATTGAAGACGACATGATCGACCGGGCCCGCCGCGAGGGCCTCAGCCAGACGCAACCGGCCATCGTCACTTATGGCGTTTCAGCCGACGAGGCGCGCCGCTTTGGCCTGCCTTGCGGCGGCACCATTGAGCTGGCCATAGAACCTTTGTCAAAAGCAAGCCGCATCGATGAATTGCTGCAGCGTCTGCAGGCCGGTGAGCTGGTGGCGCGCCGCCTTGATTTGCACACGGGCGCCGTCACACTCAGCGCGGCCCAGCCCAGCCAGGGCATGCAGGTGTCTGAAGCCGCGCTGGTGACCTTGCACGGCCCGCGCTGGCGACTGCTGATCATCGGCGCCGGGCAACTGTCGCGCTTTGTGGCGCAGATTGCGCAGGGCATGGACTACGCCGTGACGGTGTGCGACCCGCGCGAGGAATACCGTGACAGCTGGCAGGTAGAAGGCGTGGAGCTGGCCACCGGCATGCCCGACGACGTGGTGCAGGCCATGAAGCTGGACGCCCGCTGCGCGGTGATTGCGTTGACGCATGACCCCAAGCTGGACGACCTGGCGCTGATGGAGGCTTTGCGCTCTGAGGCGTTTTATGTAGGCGCCATCGGCTCACGGCTGAACAACCAGCGCCGCCGTGAAAGGCTGGCCGAGCACTTCGACATGACGGCCGAAGAGCTAGGCAAGCTGCACGGCCCGATCGGCCTTTACATCGGCAGCAAGACGCCGTCCGAGATTGCGATTTCCATCCTGGCGGAGCTGACGGCCGTCAAGAATGGTGTGACGTCAGGACAGATGGCCAATGTCGCCGCTGCCAAGAGCCAGCTTGGTTTGCCGCCGACCGGCGAAGTCTGCGCTATCACGCAGTAGGTAGGGCCGCAGTTTGGCGGGTCAAGCCGCAAATTCAGAAGAAAAAACGCCTGCAGGCCAATAGGGGTGTGCGCAGGCAGCTATTGTATTGATAGCAAATAATCAGGTGTCGACGGCCTGTGCGGCGCTCGCGTCGAACGCCACCGGCGGCGAGCCTGCGCGCGAGCGTTCCGCCATGTGGGCCCAGGCGGCTTCCCGGTCCTTGACACGCGCAGCCGCATCAAACAGGGGAGGGGGCGGTGTTTTGTTCCGCGCTGTGTGCAGCCTGGTTT
>NZ_JBFUGX010000380.1:0-4082 GCF_056402675.1 Polaromonas sp. P3_C2
CCTGGACACCTGCAGCCACAGCCGGCTGCTGCGATCCGGCTCGGCGGTGGCCGGGCCGCCGTGCAGCTTGCGTGCGTAAAAGAAGCGTGCGCTCCAGCCGTCGGCATGCGCCCAGTTCAGGCCCAGGCCGGCACCCGACAGGCTTCGCCGGTTTGACGCGCCAACGCCGGACAACGGCTGCTCATTGCCGTAGCCAACGGCCGCGTCGTAAAAGCCGACCAGCTGCCAGCCGGCGCCCAGCGGGTATTGCAGTTCCAGCGTCAGCAGGCTGGCGCGGTCTGACGGCGCTTCGCCCTGCGGGTAGGCGCGCACGGCGCCAGCGCCGCCAAGCGGCAGCTTTTCGGACGAGTCCAGGTTCTTGCTGGGCCACTGGCCGGTATAGGAGACCAGCAAGTTGGCCTTGCCGACGCTTTGCTGGCGCATGGCCAGCAGGCCCAGCTTGCCGAAGCTGCCGGCGCTGCGCACGGTGGCCTCGTCGATGGCCAATGCGTCGGCACTGTTAATGGCCAGCTGGCCGCGCGTATAAGTGGCCGAAAACCCCCAGACGCCACCGCCAACCCAGCCGTCGCGTGCATCACCGGAAAGGCCAAGATTGAGCAGGTTCAGATGCTTGTCATCGGCAGAACCGACGAGGTCGATGCGGTCGCGCAGGCGCTTGTGCTCGGCACTGACTTGTGCGTTCAGGTTGTGCAGGCGTGAGCGCAGCACCGGGTGCGCGGCGAACAGGGTGGCTATGGAGGCGTCGCCGTGTGCGTCCAGGTTTGCAAACTCCCCGCCCAGGCGGTACCTCATCACCGAGACGGCAGCGCCCGCGCGCGTGCCGTTGCCGCCCACCGGTAACTGCCACCCCAGGCGCGCATAGTTCATATCGCTCCCGGCGGTCAATGCGCGCAGGGACACCAGGTCGCCCAGGCCGGCCGGGTTGTTGAAGTACAGGCTGGCGCCTGCCCGTTCGCGACCGGTGGCGCGGCTGCCGAAATTGTCGGCCTCCAGCAAGCCAGTGACAGCCGGCCCCCGCTCAACGTCCACCACCAGTTCGCTGGTGCCCACCGACGCGCCGGGCTGCAGGGTCGAGCGCACCGCGATGCCGGGCACGTCGGCTGCCAGCAGCAGCGAACGCTCCAGCGCTGCTTCGTTTACCAGCTCACCCGGCACCAGCGCGGCCAGTGGCAGCGGCGCGGGCAATTCGCCCTGCGGCTTCACGGTGATGGCGCTGTAACGGCCCTCCACAATGGCGATTTTCACAACACCATCCCGGATGTCCTGCCGGGGCAGGTAGGCGCGCGCCACCGTATAGCCGTGCTGGCGATAGAAGCGGCTCAGGCGCACCGCCAGTTCCTCGAGCCCGGCGAAGTCAAGCTCACGGCCGATGGCGTCCTGCACCACCGTGAGCAGGTCTGCTCCAGAAAAAGCGGTGGCACCCGAAATTTTTATCTGCGCCACCCGCACCTGGATTGCAGCATCCCCCGGTGATGCCTGTGGCATCGGGGATGCCGCGGCCGGTGCTGCAGGCAGCACAGCCGGTGCATCTTCGCGAGGCACGGGAGCCGCAGGCCTGAGTTGCTGCAACACATTGCCGGCATCGGGAGGGCTGACCGCCGCTGCAGGCTCCAGTCCGGCCAGGCACGCGGCTCCGCACAACAGCGCCGCGGCGCGGCGCACGGGCCAGGAAGAGGCGTAGACGCCCTGACGCAGCGGCAGCGAAGCGCCTGTCGTGGATCGGGTAGTGGTTTGCATGCCGCGTATGGTGTCGGGCCGGGAAGGCAATCGCCTCCCCTGATTCGGGGAGACGGTCCGAATTTTTTTGCGGTCAAATAGGCGCACCCGCTAAGATTCACGGCGGCGTCAGCCCCAACAACAACTGAAGGAATCAAGCGCATCCATGTCCATCCTGACCGTGACCCTGGTGGAAGACGACACACCAATCCGCGAGGAATTCGCGCGCATGGTGCGTGAAGATGTTGGCCTCAGGCTGCTGGAGGCGGTGGGTTCCTGCGCTGAGGCACGGCGCAGCTTTTCATTTGCCCAGCCGGACGTTGCACTGATTGATTTGGGCCTGCCCGACGGCGACGGCACCGAACTGATCGCGGACCTGGCCCGCCGCTCGCGCCACACCAGCATCCTGGTGGTGACCATCTTCGGTGACGAGGCCCATGTGGTGCGCGCCCTGCAGGCGGGCGCCCACGGCTACCTGCTCAAAGACACGCCGACCGCGGAATTCGGCCGTGCGATCCGCGCAGTGAGCGAAGGCGCAGCCCCGCTTTCGCCGCAGGTGGCGCGCTATCTCCTGCGCAGCTTCGCCGCGCCGCGGACAGAGGCACAGCGCTGGCTGATGGAACCGCTGACGCCTCGCGAAAAAGATGTGCTGACAGCCGTCTCGCAAGGCCTTTCGGTGCCCGAAACAGCGCGGCACCTCGACGTCGCGCCGTCTACCGTAGCCGCCCATATCAAGAGCATTTACGGCAAGCTGGCCGTGCACTCGCGCGTCGAAGCCGTGAACCAGGCGCGCGCCCGGGGACTGATCTGAATGCGATTGCAGGGCATATGGGCCGCGCTATGCGCCTGCGCCACGCTGATGCTGGCGGCGCCGTCCTGGAGCGCCACGGCGGCCACCCTGGAACAGGCGGTGGTCGCCACTGAAGACGCAGGGCGCCCCGCCGAAGTCGATTTCAGCAAGGCTTCGCCCGTCACGCTGCCCGACAACTGGCGCCGCAGCCGCCCTGGTTTTGACGGCGTCGCCTGGTATTCGATCGCGCTCGATGCCCCTCTGAAGGCCACCGGCGCTACCGGCCCGGAGCATGAACTTGTGCTCGTCGTGCCGCGTGTGGCCGACCTGGGCGAATTCTGGCTCAACGGCGAACGGCTGGACCTTGGCGCGGGCAACGGATTTACCCGCAACCGCGCGCTGTGGGTGCCCCTGGGAGGCCACGTGCTCAAGCCCTCTGGCAACCTGCTGCAGGTGCGCGTCAGCGGCAGCGCCGACACCCGCGGCGGACTTTCGCGCATGAGCCTGGGAGCCGCTGCGGCCGTAGGGCCGGCCTTCCAGGTGCGCCGTTTCCTGCAAAGCATCGCCCCCACGATGCTGATGTTCGCGGTGCCGATCTGCCTGTTCGGCGCCATCCCGCTGTGGTTCAAGACGCGCCGCTACATCCACCTGCTGTTCGTGCTGCTGTGCCTGAGCTGGATGCCGCGGGCACTGGTGATGCTCGCGCCTGAAGCCGGGCCGCCCGGCCCCGAATCCTTGCTGTTCGCACTGGCCAGCACCCTTGTGTCCAACACGCTCATGATCATGCTGCTGCTGGAGTACAGCCACTGGACCAGCCCGCCCTGGAAGCGCTACCTCAAAGTGCTCTACGGGGTCATCGCGCTGTCTTTCGCAGCGGGCGTCGCCGCCTACCTGAAGGGCGACATGCGGCCCAACGTCGCGGCCGTGCTGCACTGGCCGTATTTCGCCCTGACCATCGCCGTGGTGCTGGCCCAGGTTCACAGGGCTTGGCGCACACGCCGGCGCAACGAAGTGTTCCTGGCCGTGACGCTGGTCCTCTGGTGGGCCGCGGTGCTGCAGGACCTGGCCATTCCCGCCGACCTGAACGCCTTCGACAGCTTCTTCATGGCCCCAGTGGCCGCGCTTCTGGTGCTGGCCACCCTGGTCGCGCGCACGCTCGAGGGCCTGGCGCTGCACAGGGCCAGCGCCGAAGAAGAGATCAACCTTGCGGTCGCCGGCGTCAGCACAGCGCACGGCCAGGCCCTGGAAGAAATGCGCGCGGAATTCGACCGCCGCAAGGCCGAGGAGCGCCAGGCCGTGATCGCCGCCGAGCGTACCCGGCTGCTGCACGACCTGCACGACGGCATGGGCAGCCAGCTGATCACCGCGCTGCGGATGACCCGCCGCGACGAGGTGCCGCGAGAGGAAGTCGCGCGCGTGATTGAGGACTCCCTGGAAGACATGCGGCTCATCATCGATTCGCTGGACCTTGAGGAAAGCGACCTGCTGCCCCTGTTGGCCAACTTGCGTTATCGGCTGGAGCCGCGGCTCAACGCCATCGGGGTTGGTTTGCAGTGGCAAGTGGGGCCGTTGCCGG
>NZ_JBFUGX010000381.1:0-4061 GCF_056402675.1 Polaromonas sp. P3_C2
GCCCAGGCTGCACAGGTCGTGTCGATATTTGCCATGACGTATGGCGCGTCGCAGCTTTTTTACGGCCCATTGGGCGACAGGCTGGGCAAGTTTCGGGTGGTCACTTTTGCCACGCTGGGCTGCAGCGTCGGCAGCCTGCTGGCCGTGTTTGCGCACAGCCTTGACGCGCTGGTGTTTGCCCGCCTGCTGATGGCGCTGGGCGCCGCGGCGCTGATTCCGCTGGGCATGGCCTGGGTAGGCGACAACGTGCCCGCCGATCAGCTGCAGGAAATGCTCACGCGCACCGGCCTGGGCAGCACGCTGGGCATTGTGTGCGGCCAGCTGATTGGCGGCCTGCTGACCGATGCGCTGGGCTGGCGCTGGTCCTTTGTGTTCATGACCGTGCTGTTTGCCGTGGTCGGCACGCTGATGTACCTTGACCTGCGCCGCCAGAATGCCGCGCAGCGCGCCGAGGGCAAAGCCCCGGCAGCCACACCCCGTCAACCCGTGCAGCGCACCCATTTCGTCACGCAGGCGCTGGAAATTATTACCGGCCGCTGGTCACGCGTCGTGCTGATCATGGCGGTGATAGAGGGCGCCGCCGGCTTTGGCGTGCTGGCCATCTGGGCTTCGCACCTGCACCATGCCCTGGGCTTGTCGCTTTCGGTGTCAGGCGCCATCGTGGCGCTGTTCGGCCTGGGCGGCGTTGGGTACATGGCCGCAGGCCGCCCGCTGATACGCCGCTTCGGCCAGCACGGCCTGGTGATTCTGGGCGGCACGATGGTCGGCATCAGCGCCCTGGTGCTGGCCTACACCCCGCACTGGGCCCCGGCCATTCCGGCCAGCCTCGTGGGCGGGTTTGGTTTTTTCATGTTCCACAATGTCATGCAGGCCAACGCAACGCAGATGGCACCTCATGCTCGCGGCACGGCCGTCTCGATGTTTGCTTCTTTCCTGTTTCTGGGCCAGTCCATCGGCGTGGTGCTGGCTGCCAGTTTGATCGACCGTATCGGGAGCAGTGCGGTGGTGGCACTGGGTGGGGCGGTGATGGCGGTGGAGGGGGTTTACTTTGCCTGGGTGTTGAGGCGGCGGGATAACTTTCATAAAGGCGTTGAATCAATTGAACCTTAAACTTAAGAATGTGGCCAGCAAAGTTCATCAAAAGTCTCATGCCATAAATCGACGTTGTATGCTTCGAGGCTTATATGGGTCGAAGAGAGAAATATCCTCATCGGAAGTTTGAAATATATGGCGATTCACAAAGTTCAAGAAGAGGTTGCAGATTACCTGAGTGGTTTGCGCCAGGCGAACAGCGAAGAGGCTAAGAAGCTCCGTTTTCAAAATTTGTTGAGTCGACTGTTTCAAGATAGCCAGGCTGCAAAAGACGTTGTAAATGAGCTAGCGCAGGGCGGCGAAAAAACTATTTTCAACATTCCCCGCCCAGGCGTTCCCAAGACTGGATATGCGGACATCGCTTACAGCAACGTAATTATTGAGTGGGAGAAAGATCTCGCCAAAACCGGTAAGCATGCAGAAGATCAACTGGCTGAGTATCTTGCTGGAAGCTGGCACAGTGGTGAGCGGTATGACTACATCCTGATCGCAACCGATGGACGTATCTGGCGCACTTATGCACCCAATCTTGAGGTATTGCTAGGACAGGAAACGCCCAATCGCACTGCATTGCGCAAGGTTGAAGACTTTGAGGTTAAAAAAGACAACGAAGATAAGTTTTTCTTCTTCCTTGACCGCATTCTCTTCCGTTCGACCAAGCAACGTGCCACTCTTGACGCTATTCGGCTCGATTTCGGAGACACCTCGCGCATTTTTATCAATGCCGTACAAGCCATGCAACGCGTTATGCCTGAGCAAAAAGTGTCATCGGCGGTGCATGTTGCGTTTGAACAGTGGCAACGCTTTCTGCAACTGGCTTATGGCAAGTTTGACCTGGGTAATTCGGTCTACCTAGTTCACACCTACTTGAGCATATTTGCAAAACTGCTGGCCTATTCCGTTCTGAAACCAGCAGCGAACCCCACCGACAATGATCTCAGACGCATCTTGTCTGGCGAGGCGTTTACAGCACTGAATGGAGCTAACTTTGTTGAAGGCGACTTTTTCTACTGGGTCAGTACGCCAGAGTTCTTTCAGCAACTGGCACCCACGTTGCGCGAGCTTTACAACCAGATTTCAGAGTACGACTTCACCGATGTTGAAGAAGATATCTTGAAAGGTGACTATCAGGAACTGATAGACATCGACACCCGCCATGCTTTAGGCGAGTACTACACCCCCGATTGGCTGTGTGAGCGGGTCGTAGAAGACCTGCATCTTGAACGTTCGTTTTATGCGCTCGACCCTGCCTGTGGCTCGGGTTCTTTTTTGCGCGCACTTGTTGCACGCTACCGCCGCGAATGGCCAGACATGCCACCACAACAGATCGCGAGGCAAATTAAAGGCGTAGATGTTCACCCGCTGTCAGTCCAAATCGCCAAGACTACTCTTTTGCTGGCATTGGGTGAAGGCGTGGCCAGGGCCAAGGCTCCAGTCGTGTTGAATGTGTACCTTGCGAACACGCTGTTTTTGTCGTCGGACGAAGCAAAAAAGTCACTCTTTACGACAGGGCACCATTTTTCAGTGCGTGTTGACGGAAAACTTCTACCGCTCGACATGGGCCCCTTCATTGGTCAGCCTGACAGTTTTTCGCGTGCGATCGACCTTGCCCAGCATTTCATTGATGACCAGCTTAATGTGGAGCAAAGTCCGCAGGCCTTTGAAAAAGCACTGCGCAACCGCGTTCCCGATACCGACCTTACGGAGACGAACGCCCGCGAGCTTTACGCCGTGTATCAGGCCATGCGCAATGCCAAGCTCAACAACCGTGACAGCATTTGGCGTTTTGTGCTGCAAAACCTATACCAACCTATCTTCATGCACCGCATGTTTGATGTGGTAGTTGCCAATCCACCATGGCTTACTTATGCAGATATCAGTAGTGGCGACTACCAGGCCGATGTGCGGTCGCTGGCCGCTTACTACGGCTTGATGCCCGGGTCCAAAGCTAACAACCCTCACATTGATTTGTCGGCGGTTTTTTTGTCGCACTGCGGCAAGTATCTTGCCAAAGACGGTGGCCAGCTTGCTTTTGTATTGCCTCGTGCTTTTTTAAGTGCAGATCAGCATCAGAACACTCGCAACGGGGAGGCCCGCGGCTTTAAGCTTACCGAGGTGTGGGACCTCAAAGGTGTTTCGCCTTTGTTCAATGTACCCGCCTGCGTTTTGATGGCGACCGCCGCGCACGCCGAGGGGGTCGATACCCAGCGCCAGCGTGCTTTGCCGCGTAACGGTCTGGTTGGTCGCGTGCTGCACGGCAAGCTGCCCCGACCGCATATGCATTGGAGCGATGCGCAGACCTTTATCAAGGAAGACAACACGCGCTGGTATTTTCAGGAACTGGGTAATGCGCAAAGCAAAAGGAAGCGTTCTGCTCTGGTTGAAACCCGGCTGCAAGGTGGCAGCGGCGGTAACGTCTATGCGCCGCGCTTTAAGCAAGGGGCAACTATCGTGCCACGCGCTTTTTACTTTGTCCAGTCTCAGGGCGTTTTGCTTGACGGCCTTACCGATCTGGTTGATCGGGTAGTTAACTTGCGCACTCATCCGCTAGCCGTTGAGGGGGCCAAGAAGCCCTGGGACGGCATTGCCTTGTCGGGTGCCATGCAAGGTAAATACCTGTTTCGTACTGCGTTGGCGCGCAATGTCTTACCCTTTGCCTTGGTTAATCCGCCATTGGTAGCTATGCCTCTTATTAAAGAGGGCGACCTTGACTCAAATGGACTGCCGTTGCCAGGCAAGCAACACTGGCGTTTGTTGGATGCGGCTGAGCTAACCGTGCGTGGTGATTTGGAGGCTGCGCGGTGGTTCGGGCAGTGTGAACGTCTGTGGGATGAGCGACGCAGCGATAGTGCGAAAAAGCAAAAATCAAGTATGACGGATTGGCTCGATTGGCAGCACAAGCTGACGGGGCAGCCCGTTGACGGAAAGTGGGCTGTTCTTTATACCGCCTCAGGCGCAGATGCCTCGGC
>NZ_JBFUGX010000382.1:0-4056 GCF_056402675.1 Polaromonas sp. P3_C2
CATCATGAGCACAACGTAAATCCAGGCGATGACAATCAAATACATAAATACGTAGAACTCCGCGGCCCTGGTGAGCAATTTGTAATGCAAATCCTACGATACTGTTGGTGTGCTCAAAAGAGTCACCAGGACTCAACATGGATCGGGGARACAAGATGAATTTTGACGCAAAGCAGGCCGAAACGGCCCGGCAGATGCAAGAGACCTTTGCGGCAGGCCTGCAGCAGGCCATGAGTGTCATGGCAAACGCCGGATCAGGCGCCGGCTTCAATACTGGTGCAAACAACGGATTCGCACCAATGAGTGCATTCAGCCCAGGCCAAACCCCAGCGGCACTCCAGTTCGATCCGGCCAGGCTCCAGGAATTGCAGCAGCGCTATATCGCAGACGCCTCAGCCCTGTGGAACCAGGGGTTGCAGGAGGGCGCCGATACGCTGGTGTCGTCTGACCGCAGGTTTTCAAGCGCGGCCTGGAAGACCAACCCCGTCTCGAAATTTTCGGCTTCCACCTATCTGCTGAACGCCCGCACCCTCATGGCCCTGGCCGACGCCGTCGAAGGCGACGCAAAGACCCGCGCACGCGTGCGCTTCGCGGTCGAGCAATGGATGGCGGCCACGGCGCCTAGCAATTTCCTGGCGCTCAATGCCGAGGCGCAGCAAAAAGCCATCGAGAGCCAGGGCGAAAGCATCGCCCAGGGTCTCACCAACCTGCTGCATGATCTGAAGCAGGGCCACGTGTCCATGACCGACGAGCGTGTGTTCGAGGTCGGTAAAAACGTCGCCACCACCGAAGGCGCGGTGGTGTTTGAAAATGAATTCTTTCAACTGCTGGAATACAAGCCCCTGACAGCAAAGGTGTACGAAAAGCCTTTCCTGCTGATCCCGCCATGCATCAACAAGTTCTACATCCTTGACCTGCAACCCGAAAACTCGCTGATCCGCTATGCCGTCAGCCAGGGGCACCGCACCTTTGTGGTGAGCTGGCGCAACCCCGATGAGTCGATGGCAAAAAAAACGTGGGACGACTACATCGAGCACGCCGCCATCAAGGCCATTGACGTGGTGCAGGAGATCACCGGCGCAAAGACCCTGAACGCACTGGGTTTTTGCGTGGGCGGCACCATCCTCGGAACAGCGCTGTCCGTGCTGGCCGCACAGGGTAAAAAGCCGGTGGCCAGTGCAACGCTACTCACCTCGTTTCTTGATTTCACCGACACCGGCATCCTTGATATCTTCATCGACGAAACCTCGGTCAAGTACCGCGAGGCCGAGATGGGGGAGGGCGGCTTGCTCAAGGGTCAGGACCTGGCTTCCACTTTCAGCTTCCTGCGTCCGAATGACCTGGTCTGGAATTACGTGGTCGGCAATTACCTGAAGGGCGAAACACCGCCTCCTTTTGACCTGCTGTACTGGAACAGCGACTCCACCAACCTGCCGGGCCCGTTTTACGCCTGGTACCTGCGCAATACCTATTTCGAGAACAATCTCATCAAGCCGGGCAAGACCGTGGTGTGCGGCCAGAAAGTAGACTTGCGCAAGGTCGACATTCCTGTGTACATCTACGGCTCGCGTGAAGACCACATCGTGCCGATTGGCGGCGCTTATGCCTCCACACAGCATTTGCCTGGAAAAAAGCGGTTTGTCATGGGTGCTTCCGGCCATATTGCGGGTGTGATCAATCCACCGGCCAAGAAAAAACGAAGCTACTGGACCCGGGACAAACTGCCTCAGGGGAAATTTCCCGAGACGCAAGCCGGCTGGCTCGAGGGCGCGACAGAACACCCCGGCAGCTGGTGGACCGACTGGTCCGGATGGCTCCAGGGCCATGCTGGCAAGCAAATTGCTGCACCGAAAACCTATGGCAGCCGCAAGTACAAAGTCATTGAGGCTGCGCCGGGCCGCTATGTCAAGGCAAAAGCCTGACACAGCAACCCGCGCCTCGCCAAACCGCATTCATAAAAACGCATTCATAAACGCATCCTAAAACTTCAAAAGGGACACATCATGGAAGACATCGTTATCGTTGCTGCCGGCCGCACCGGCGTCGGTAAATTCGGCGGCTCGCTCGCCAAAATACCCGCAACCGAACTCGGCGCAGCCGTCATCAAGGGTGTGCTGGAGCGTTCCGGCCTCAATGCCGACCAGCTCGGCGAGGTCATCATGGGTCAGGTATTGACGGCCGGCGTCGGCCAGAACCCGGCGCGCCAGTCGGTCATCAAGGCAGGCTTTCCCAACGGCATTCCGGGCCTGACCATCAATGCGGTTTGCGGCTCCGGCCTCAAAGCCGTCATGCTCGCGGCGCAGGCTGTGGCCACGGGTGACAGCGAAATCGTCATTGCCGGCGGCCAGGAAAACATGAGCGCCGCGCCGCACGTACTCAACGGTTCGCGCGACGGCCAGCGCATGGGCGACTGGAAGATGATCGACTCCATGATCGTCGACGGCCTGTGGGATGTCTACAACCAGTACCACATGGGCATTACCGCAGAGAACGTGGCAAAAAAATACGAGATCAATCGGGAAGCGCAGGACGCCTTGGCCCTGGGCAGCCAGACCAAGGCTGCGGCCGCGCAGGACGCCGGCAAGTTCAAGGATGAAATCATCCCCATCACCATTCCGCAGAAAAAAGGTGATCCGGTGATATTTGCCGCGGACGAATTCATCAACCGCAAAACCAGCGCCGAAGGCCTGGCGGGCCTGCGCCCGGCGTTTGACAAGGCCGGTGGTGTGACGGCCGGCAATGCCTCGGGCCTGAACGACGGCGCTGCCGCGGTGATGGTCATGACGGCCAAAAAGGCCGCCGCCCTGGGTCTCAAGCCATTGGCGCGCATCGCCAGCTACGCAACCACCGGCCTCGACCCGGCCTACATGGGCATGGGCCCGGTCCCCGCATCGACCAAGGCACTGCAGCGCGCAGGCTGGAAGGCCCAGGACCTCGACCTGCTCGAAATCAACGAAGCTTTTGCCGCCCAGGCCTGCGCGGTCAACAAGGAAATGGGTTGGGACACTAGCAAGGTCAACGTCAACGGCGGCGCCATCGCGATCGGCCACCCGATCGGCGCGTCCGGCTGCCGCATCCTGGTGACGCTGTTGCACGAAATGGCGCGGCGCGATGCGAAAAAAGGCATTGCCAGCCTCTGCATCGGCGGCGGCATGGGGGTTGCCCTCACACTGGAACGCTGAATATAAGGTAAAAGAGGCTGAGACTGGCTTGCACCGTGCGCAAGCAGCTATTAAATCGATAGCGAATCACGGTGGGCCGTTCGGCAGGGAAGTCACCAGGTAACGGTTTCAGATAATTCACAAAATCAAGGAGAGCGAAATGGCAAAGAAAGTAGCGTATGTCACGGGCGGTATGGGCGGCATTGGRACTGCCATCTGCCAACGACTGGACAAGGACGGGTTCACGGTGATCGCCGGTTGCGGCCCCACGCGCGACTTCACCAAATGGCTCGACGAGCAAAAAGCCCTGGGCCATACTTTTTATGCTTCCGTGGGCAACGTCGGCGACTGGGATTCCACCGTCACGGCCTTTGACAAGGTCAAGGCCGAGCATGGCCCCGTGGCTGTGCTGGTCAACAACGCCGGCATCACGCGCGACGGCCAGTTCCGCAAGATGAGCAAGGCCGATTGGGATGCCGTGATCTCCACCAACCTCAACAGCATGTTCAATGTGACCAAACAGGTCATCGAGGGCATGATTGAAGCGGGTTTCGGGCGCATCATCAACATCTCGTCGGTCAACGGCCAGAAGGGCCAGTTCGGCCAGGTGAACTATTCCACGGCCAAGGCCGGCCTGCACGGCTTCACGATGGCGCTGGCGCAAGAGGTCGCGGCCAAGGGCGTGACGGTCAACACGGTAAGCCCCGGCTATATCGGCACCGACATGGTCAAAGCCATACGCCCTGACGTGCTGGAGAAAATCGTCGCAGGCGTGCCCGCCAAACGGCTCGGCCAGCCCGAGGAGATCGCCTCCATCATTTCGTGGATCGCGTCCGATGAAGGCGGCTATGCGACCGGCGCCGACTTCTCGCTCAATGGCGGCCTGCACATGGGT
>NZ_JBFUGX010000383.1:0-4053 GCF_056402675.1 Polaromonas sp. P3_C2
ATCTTGTGCTGCGCCAGATGGTGGTTGACCGCGATGTGCCCTGGCTTTCCCGCGGGTTGCTGGCCATGACCGTTCTGGGCTTTGCGATCGTGCTGGCCTTCCTGGCTCTGGGGAACAAGTCGTCTTTCAACCTGGCCACGCCTTACTACATCGGAAGCATCGCCGTCTACCTTTTTGTTTCCGCCTGGTACACCTGGCGCCGGCCGGCGGTGGGTATCTGGATCATGGCCGCGATGGTGTGCCTCACGGTGGGCTCCATCTTCCCCATCCTGCGCACGCAGGGCCTGATGCCCCTGGGCACGGCCACGCAGTTCGGCGCGCAAATCGGTGCCGCCCTGGAAATCCTTTTCCTGCTGATGGCCCTGTACCTGCGCAGCCGGGAAAAGCGCGACAACCAGGCGCGCGTCGGTGCGCTGACACGCGTCGACCCGCTGACCGGCCTGGGCAACCACCGCGTGCTGCTGCAGCGGCTGGACGCGCTGCTGATCCGCCAGCAGCGCGACCCCGGTGCGGGCGCGGTGGTGCGCATCCGGCTGGGCAACGCCCTGGATATCCGGCAGGACTACGGCATGGAGACGGCACAAAGCGCGGTAGTCCAGGCCGGCGCCTGTGTCACAAGTGTTGCGCAAGAGGGTGATACGGTTGCCCGTCATCGCGATGGAGACTTTGTGCTGATCCTGCAGGGGCACCTGACGCGCGGGGCGCTTACCGACATCGGCCAGCGGCTGATTGCCCGCGGACTGGCCGACAGCCCCAGCCTGCCGCCCAACACTGTGCTGCAGTTCAAGGTCGCGGTGGCCGAAGCGCCCTTCAGGGAAGGCGATGCAACGCAATTGCTGCACTCGCTGGGCCTTGTGCTTGGCGAGCTTTCCAGCCGTTCGGGGACCGGCCTGCGCTTTGCGGCCGGGGCGGCGGATGCCAGGAATTCGGCACCGGCCTGACGCAGGCGGCGTTGCGCAGCAAACTCAGTGAATGCGCATGCCCGGTGTAGCGCCCGGCAAGGGTTCCAGCACATAGATACCGGGTTGGGCTTTTTCATCCGCGTGGCTGGCGGCCAGCACCATGCCTTCGCTGATGCCGAACTTCATCTTGCGCGGCGCCAGGTTGGCCACCAGCACCGTGAGTTTGCCGACCAGGTCTTCAGGCTTGTAGACCGAGGCAATACCGCTGAACACATTGCGCATGCGGCCTTCGCCGGCATCCAGCGTCAGGCGCAGCAGTTTGGTTGAGCCTTCCACCGGTTCGCAATTGACGATCTTTGCAATGCGCAGATCGACTTTGGCGAAGTCGTCGATGGTGATGACGGGCGCGATGGCCTCGCCGCCGGGTACGGYGGCTTCTGCTATTGAATCAGGAGCGGCTTGTCCAGACTCCGCATGGGCTGGAGGCTCAAACAGTGCTTCAAGTTGTTTGATGTCGACGCGCTGCATCAGGTGCTTGTAGTCGCCGATCAGGTGGCCATGCGGGAGTGGTTTGAACTGATCCGTCCATTGAAGCGGCTCTATTCGCAGAAACGCCTCTACATCTGTTGCGAGAGCGGGCAACACTGGTTTCAGGTAAATGGTGAGCAGGCGAAATGCTTCGACGCAGGTAGAGCAGACCTCGTGCAACTTTTCGCGTTGATCAGGGTGTTTCGCCAAGTCCCACGGCTTGTTTGCATCCACATACGCGTTAATTTGATCAGCCAAGAACATGATTTCTTTAGAGGCTTTTGCAAATTCTCTGGTGTCATACAAATCACCAATGCTCGAAGCTTCGCTAATAAGCGTTTCCAGCAAGTGCTTGGAATCGCCTTTAATGAGGCCCATTCTCCCGTCGAATCGTTTGGCAATGAATCCCGCCGCGCGGCTGGCAATGTTGACGTATTTGCCAATCAAATCGCTGTTGGCCCGCGCCATGAAGTCGTCAGCATTGAAGTCGATGTCTTCGTTCTTCGCATTGAGCTTGGCGGCCAGGTAGTAGCGCAGCCATTCGGGGTTCATGCCCAGGCTCAGGTACTTGAGCGGGTCCAGCCCGGTGCCGCGGCTCTTGCTCATCTTCTCGCCGTTGTTCACCGTGAGGAACCCGTGCACAAACACGTTGTCAGGCGTCTTGCGGCCGCTGAAGTGCAGCATCGCCGGCCAGAACAGCGTGTGGAAGGTGACGATGTCCTTGCCGATGAAGTGGTACTGCTCCAGCCCCGGCGTCGCCATGTAGGCGTCGTAGTTTTCGCCGCGTTTTTCGAGCAGATTTTTCAGCGACGCGAGGTAGCCGACCGGCGCGTCCAGCCAGACATAAAAATACTTGCCCGGCGCGTCCGGGATTTCAATGCCGAAGTAGGGCGCGTCACGGCTGATGTCCCAGTCGCCCAGGCCTTCGCTTTGGGTGCCGTCGGGGTTGGTACGAACGCTGAACCACTCCTTGACCTTGTTGGCGACTTCGGGCTGCAGCTTGCCGTCTTGCGTCCATTTCTCCAGAAAGTCCACACAGCGCTGGTCGGACAGCTTGAAGAAAAAGTGATCGGAGCTTTTGAGGACGGGCGTCGCGCCCGACAAAGCTGAATACGGGTTGATCAAATCCGTGGGCGCATACACCGCGCCGCAGTTTTCGCAGTTGTCGCCGTACTGGTCTTTGGTCCCGCACTTGGGACAGGTGCCCTTGATGTAGCGGTCCGGCAGGAACATGTTTTTTTCAGGGTCAAAGAACTGCTCAATCGTTTTGGTCTCAATCAGCCCGGCCTTTTTGAGGTCCAGGTAGATCTGCTGCGCCAGCTGGTGGTTTTCCGGGCCGTCGGTCGAATGCCAGTTGTCAAAGCTGATGTGAAAACCGTCCAGGTAGGGCTTGCGGCCCGCCGCGATGTCGGCCACAAACTGCTGGGGGGTCTTGCCGGCTTTTTCAGCCGCGATCATGATGGGTGCACCGTGGGCGTCGTCCGCGCCCACAAAGTTCACCGCGTGGCCCTGCATGCGCTGGAACCGCACCCAGATGTCGGCCTGGATGTATTCCATGATGTGGCCGATATGGAAATTGCCATTGGCATACGGCAGGGCGGTGGTGACAAACAGGCGGCGCTGGGACATAAGGGTGCTTTTTGGCTAGGGGAGAGGTAACCCGCGATTTTAAGTCGCCCAGCCTTGGGGCTGCCCCGGCAAGTCCCCATGACCCCAGGGCTGGCGGCGCGGCGTTAGACTTCATGCCAACCGCCGCCCCCAGATTCAACGAGTTTCAACGGAGTATTTCCCCATGTCCCTGGACCAACAGGCCGTCTTGAACGCCGTGCAAACCGTGCTGGACCCGAATACGGGCAAAGATTTCGTCAGCACCAAGGCCCTGAAAAACCTGCAGCTCAGCGGCAGCGACGTTTCGTTTGATGTCGAGCTGGGCTACCCCGCCAAAAGCCAGATCGCCGGCCTGCGCAAAAGCCTGATCGCCGCCGTCAAGGGGGTGCCGGGCGTCGGCAATGTCTCCGTCAACGTCACGGTCAAGATCGCCAGCCACAGCGTGCAGCGCGGCGTGCAGCTGCTGCCCAACGTCAAGAACATCATCGCCGTGGCCTCGGGCAAGGGCGGCGTCGGAAAAAGCACCACCGCCGTCAACCTGGCCCTGGCCCTGGCGGCTGAAGGCGCCACCGTCGGCCTGCTCGACGCCGACATCTACGGCCCCAGCCAGCCCATGATGATGGGCATCGAAGGCCGGCCCGAAAGCGTGGACGGCAAGAACATGGAGCCGATGGAGAACTACGGCATCCAGGTCATGTCCATCGGCTTCCTGGTCGCGCAGGACGAAGCCATGATCTGGCGCGGCCCCATGGCCACCCAGGCGCTGGAGCAGCTGCTGCGCCAGACCAACTGGAAAGACCTGGACTATTTGATCGTCGACATGCCGCCCGGCACCGGTGACATCCAGCTCACGCTCTCGCAGCGGGTGCCCATGACGGGCGCCGTCATCGTCACCACGCCGCAAGACATCGCGCTGCTGGACGCCAAGAAGGGCATCAAGATGTTTGAGAAAGTCGGCGTGCCCATCCTGGGCATCGTCGAAAACATGGCGGTGCACATCTGCAGCAACTGCGGC
>NZ_JBFUGX010000384.1:0-4051 GCF_056402675.1 Polaromonas sp. P3_C2
TCCATAGTTTTCAAGAAACCCCCACCCTGAGTCGTCGAACGGATGCCGGTTGTGGGGATTGTAAAAATACAGTGCATCCCATCCCTGCGTCACTGTCCCTGGATTCAAGGTCACAAAAGCGCACACACAAACCACCAGGCAGATTGCCGATCTGGAAACAACAAAACGAAACGCAGACACGGCGTTCAAGGAAGGCACCACACGCCTGTTCAACAGCCAAAAAACCGCGGCCGCCAAAAGGGTGGGGAGCGGAAACAGAAGCATCGTTTCAACATTCCCCCACGACACCCAGAACATGAATTCCGTCAGAAGCGGCCAAAAGATGACCGAGGGCACTTCGCTCCACCGGAATTCGCCGCGCCCAAGCTCACCTGCCACCAGGTAATACGCCACACCGTACAGGGCAGGACCGGCAAAAACAAACATCAGCACTGTTCCGGCCAGGCCGCTGAACCTTCCCCGTATCGGCTTGGCTGCACTGTTTGAGCCAGGCGCTTCATGGCCCCTGTGAATCATGTGGAAACCTGCGCCGGCAAAAACTGCTGCAGCTCAGGCGGCAAAGGCGCCTGCAGGTGCACGACCTTGCGCAGTTTGGGATGGTTAAATTTCAGGCTCCAGGCGTGCAGAAACATGCGTTTGAGCGATGCCGTGCCCGGGGCGGACCTCTGCAGCGCCCGGTTCAGTTCAAAGTCTCCGTATTTGTCGTCACCGGCAATCGGATGCCCCTCATTGGACAGATGCACGCGGATCTGGTGCGTGCGGCCGGTCTTGATTGTGACTTCGAGCAGGGTGAAGGGCGTTGCGGGCGCCAGCGGACTGGCAGGAAAAGCCGACTTGACCTTGACCAGCGTCACCGAACGCATGCCGTCGGGGTGGTCGTTGGGCACCACCTTCACACGCCGCTCGCCATCGGGCAATAAATACTTGTGCAACGCCTTGTCGATCACGCGGTGATTGGCCGGCCAGTCGCCGCCGACCAACGCCAGGTAGACCTTGTCGGTTTCACGCTCCCGGAACTGCTCCTGCAGCAGCTTGAGCGCCATGCGCCGCTTGGCGATCAGCAAGATGCCGCTGGTTTCGCGGTCCAGCCGGTGCACCAGCTCCAGAAAGTCAGCCTCGGGCCTGGCCATGCGCAGCTGTTCGATCACGCCGAAGCTCACGCCGCTGCCGCCGTGCACAGCCACACCGGCCGGTTTGTCGATGGCCAGCACAAAGTCGTCTTCAAACAGAATCGGGAATTCGCGGGACGGCGCATAGCCGCCCGTAGTCGAACTCGCGCCGTGGCGGGCGATTTCCTGGGCCATGGCCTCGGCCTTTTGCCCGGCCCGCTCAGAGGTGCGAACCGGCGGCAGGCGCACGATGTCGCCGGTCTCCACCCGCGTATCGGCCTGCGCCCGGCCCTTGTTAACCCTCACTTCACCGCTTCGGATGATGCGGTAGACATGGGTTTTGGGCACGCCCTTGAGTTGGCGGATCAGGAAATTGTCGAGGCGCTGGCCCGCATAGTCTTCATCTACCGTCACCAGCGTGGCCTGCGGCGAGGCCGGGGCCGCCGCCGGTGGAGTGGATGGCGCCGGGGTGGGCGCGGACACGGCTGCGGGCGGCCATACCGGTGTTTTCCCGGGTTTCCTTGCCAAGCCCTTTGCTGACCCTATAATGTGTTTCACTAGCGATGCGCTGTAAGTGGTTGATTTGTCTGGAGTTTAGTCCACGCAAGTCCCCGGCCCTGAAAAGGCAAACAAGCAGCCTCGCTGGAAGGTCGATGCCCACGCCGGCAATTGCCCGCAAGCGACGAGTGCAAGGCACCTCGCGGCGAGCGTCTTTGCACGGTAGAAGAGTCGACGTTTTGCGAACAACACTACGGAATACCATGTGTGCAGCCCAAGTCATGAACAACAGGCTGCATGCGGATCCAGTCGAGATCAAGTCCTTAACGGTAGCCCTCTGATGACAACACTGGTCAGTCTGATTTATATGTGCCTGCGGCGCCTCACGACATTCGTGGGCCCTGCTTTTGGCATAAATCAGCCGCCAGCCCTTGTACAGTGGGCGCAAGCAGCTACTCTTTTTGTAGCATCCACCCGTTTGACCCCTGCTCGCTCCATCCACGCGCCTACGCCCAGACCACGTCGCTGACCGATTCACTTCGGTCGGCCGCGCGCTGTCAAAAGCTCTCCGGCAATTCCTCCAGTTCGCACTGCGTCCCTCCGGCGTCGTTGGCCCATTTTGGGCATGTGATTGATGTTCAAGACATGACATCAAAACGAAGAACGATAAGGAAGGCTACCCATGAAACGGATGCTGGTAAACGCCACACAGGCTGAAGAACGCCGTCTGGCGATCGTCGATGGACAAAAACTCCTCGATTACGAAATTGAAATTGAAGGGCGCGAACAGCGCAAGGGCAACATCTACAAGGCCGTCGTCACCCGCGTCGAGCCCTCACTCGAAGCCTGCTTCGTCGACTACGGCGAAGACCGCCACGGCTTCCTGCCGTTCAAGGAAATCTCCAAGCAATACTTCGCCCAGGGTGTGCCCGTCAACCAGGCGCGCATCAACGATGTGATCCGTGAAGGCCAGGAACTGCTGGTCCAGGTCGAAAAAGAAGAACGCGGCAACAAGGGCGCGGCCCTCACCACCTTCGTTTCCCTGGCAGGCCGCTATGTGGTCCTGATGCCCAACAACCCGCGCGGCGGTGGCGTAAGCCGCCGTATCGAAGGCGAAGACCGGGCCGAGCTTAAAGAAAACATGGACCAGCTGGAATATCCCAACGGGATGTCCATCATCGCGCGCACCGCCGGTATCGGCCGCAGCGCGCCGGAGCTGCAGTGGGACCTGAACTACCTGCTCAAGCTCTGGACCGCGATTGACGGCGCCGGCAAGGGCGGCAAGGGCGCCTACCTGATTTACCAGGAATCCAGCCTCGTGATCCGCGCCATCCGCGACTACTTCAACAGCGACATCGGCGACATCCTGTTCGACACCGACGACGTCTACGAGCAGGCCCGCCAGTTCATGGCCCACGTGATGCCCGAGCACGAGCACCGCGTCAAGCGCTACCGCGACGACGCGCCGCTGTTCAGCCGCTTCCAGATCGAGCACCAGATCGAGTCGGCTTACGCGCGCACCGTGCAGTTGCCCTCCGGCGRCGCCATCGTCATTGACCACACCGAAGCGCTGGTTTCGGTCGACGTCAACTCCGCCCGCGCCATCAAGGGCGGCGACATCGAAGAAACCGCCACCCGCACCAACCTCGAAGCCGCCGACGAAGTGGCGCGCCAGATGCGTTTGCGCGATCTGGGCGGCCTGATCGTCATCGACTTTATCGACATGGAAGAGTCGCGCAACCGCCGCGACGTGGAAAACCGCCTGCGCGACGCGCTGCGGCAAGACCGCGCCCGCGTGCAGTTCGGCACCATCAGCAAATTCGGCCTCATGGAAATGAGCCGCCAGCGCCTGCGCCCCGCCCTGTCGGAAGGCGCGTCCATCCCCTGCCCGCGTTGCGGCGGCTCCGGCCATATCCGCGACACCGAAAGCTCGGCACTGCAGATCCTGCGAATCATCCAGGAAGAGTCCCTCAAGGACAGCACGGCCTCGGTGTTGTGCCAGGTCCCGGTCGACGTGGCGTCTTTCCTGCTGAACGAAAAGCGCTCCGAGATCGCCAAGATCGAAGTCAAGCAGCGTATCAACGTGCTGCTGGTTCCCAACAAGACGCTGGAAACCCCCAACTACCGCCTGGAACGCCTGAAGCACGACGACCCGCGCCTGGACAACATCGCCGCCAGCTACAAGATGGCCGACGAAATCGAGGATCCGACCACCGTCACGCGCCGCAGCCAGGAAAAGCACAACAAGCAGGAGCCCATCATCAAGGGCGTCTTGCCCGATGCACCTGCGCCGATCGCGCCGCCCAAGCCGGAAGTGGCGCCACAGGCGGCTCCCAAGCCCCAGTCGCGCCGCCCTGCCCCGGTAGCAGCTGCACCCGCAGAAAAAGGCTTCTTCGGCTGGATCAAGAGCCTTTTCGGCGGCGCGGAAGCGCCAGCCCCGGCAC
>NZ_JBFUGX010000385.1:0-4050 GCF_056402675.1 Polaromonas sp. P3_C2
TTGCCACCCTGGGCCAGGCGGCGCTGTTGCCACCCTGGGCCAGGCGGCGCTGGATGAAGCCTTTGAAGGCCCTTGCCTTTTGGGCACGCTGCAGGCAGGGGGCGAGCTGTCGAACGCGGCGGTGCTGGAGTCTTCGGTGCTGGACGGCATGAAGTGCTGCATGCGCGAAGCGGCCACGCTGGGGCCCGGCACCGGGCGCTGGCCGGGGCTGAACGCCTGGTACCTGCCGCTGGGCGACAAGGCGCAGATGCACGGCGCCGCGCGGGTAGAGCCCGCACCGGCACACGACACCGGCGGGCGCGAACATGCCGAGGCGCTGTGCGCGCTGCTGGGGCAGGCGCTGTGGCGGCTGCAGCTTAGCAACTCGATGCAGGCGGCACAGGGCGAAGCGCAACGCCAGCAGGTGCAAAGCACTTTTCTGGCGGCCATTTCGCATGACCTGCGCACGCCGCTGGCAACCGTGGTGGGCGCCGCTTCAGCGCTGCAAACGCAGGGCGACAAGCTGGCCCCAGCCGAGCAGGCGCGGCTGCTGGGCAGCATTGTGAGTGAGGCCTCTTATTTATCGACCGTGACGGAGAACACGCTGCAGCTGGTGCAGCTGTCCAACACCGCGCAGCCGCCGGCGCGGCAGTGGGAGTCTCCAGAAGAAATTGTCGGCACCGTGCTGGCGCGCGTGCGCAAGCKCGACCCCGAGCGCCGCATTACCTCCACCGTGCAGGCCGGGCTGCCGCTGATCAAGGCAGACCCGGTTCTGCTGGCGCAGCTGGTAGACAACCTGCTGGACAACGCGCTCAAGTACAGCACGGGTGCGATTGCGCTGTCGGTGGAGGCCCAGGGCAACACGCTGCGGCTGACCGTGAAAGACAGCGGTCCGCAGATTGCAAAAGACAAGTACGAGGCCATCTTTGCGCCCTATGCGCGCGGTGACCAGTCCGGCCCGCGCGGTGCGGGCCTGGGCCTGGCGCTGTGCCGCGCCATTGCAGAGGCGCACCAGGGCCGGCTCTTTTTATCGTCGCGCCGTGATGTTGGCGAATCGGGTGAAGGCAATGTCTTTACCCTGACGCTGCCGATTGAGGCCCAGCAACCCGCCGGGATGCAGCCATGAGCCTGCGCCTTCTGGTGGTGGAAGACGACCGCGACCTGCGCGAGCTGATGCGCGCGTCGCTGTCGGTGGAAGGCTTTGAGGTACAGACGGCCGTGTCGCTGAGCGAAGCCGCCGCGCTGGTGCGCAACGACCCGCCCGACGTGATTGTGCTGGACCTGGGCCTGCCCGACGGTGATGGCGCTGAGCTGGTGCAGGAAGTGCGGCGCAAGCATTCGCTGCCCATCCTCGTGGTGTCGGCCCGCCACCAGGAGGCGCAAAAAATCAAGCTGCTGGACGCGGGCGCCGACGACTACCTGACCAAGCCCTTCAGCGTGAGCGAGCTGCTGGCGCGCATACGCGTGGCGCTGCGCCACCGCGGCACGGCCCTGGCCGCGGCCGTAACGGTGCATGAACTTGATGGTTTGCGTGTGGACCTGACGCTGCACACCGCGCAGCTGCACGGCGAGACCCTGCACCTGACGCCCACCGAGTTCAAGCTGCTGGCGCGGCTGGTTCGCAGTGCGGGCCGCGTGGTGACGCACCGGCAGCTGCTGGCCGACGTGTGGGGGCCCGAATACACCGAGCACGTGCATTACCTGCGGCTGTACATGGCGCAGCTGCGCGCCAAGATTGAGCAGGAACCGGCCGAGCCCCGGCATTTACTGACCGAAACCGGCGTGGGTTACCGGCTGGCGGTGGACTGATACCGGCCTGAACGGCGATTTCCTTACGCGTACTTATGCGTTCCTGATGCCCGCCGGCCGACAGTGAAGCCTTGTTCACTGACGGATGGAATGTATGGGAAATGTCGCAACGACTGCGAATGCTGCTGCAGAGGGCCAGGCCACAGCCGCCAACAACACAACGCGAAAAAAAGGCCACCGCGAAGGCGTGGCGGCGCTGACGCTGGGCGCACTGGGTGTGGTGTACGGTGACATCGGCACCAGCCCGCTTTACACCATGAAGGAAATCTTCAGCCCCGCCACGGGCGTGCCACTGGATGCCCAGCACCTTATCGGCGCGGTGTCGGTGATCTTCTGGGGCCTGATGATGATCGTCACGCTCAAGTACATCCTGCTGATCTTGCGGGCCGACAACAAYGGCGAAGGCGGCATCATGGCGCTGACCGCGCTGGCGGCCAAGGCGGCAGGCCACAACCCGAAGGCGCGCACCGCCCTGCTGCTGACGGGCGTGCTGGGCGCTTCGCTGTTTTACGGCGACAGCGTCATCACGCCGGCGATCTCGGTGCTCAGCGCGGTTGAAGGGCTGGAGGTGGTGACGCCCGCGCTCAAGCCCTATGTGCTGCCGGTCTGCATGGCGGTGCTGGTGGGGCTGTTTGCAGTGCAGCGTTATGGCACGGGCCTGGTCGGCAAGCTGTTTGGCCCGGTCATCGTGTTGTGGTTTGGTGTGCTGGCCTTTACCGGTGCGCTGGAGATTGCGCAGCAGCCCGGCATACTGGCCGCGCTGAACCCGCTGAACGCCATTCGCTTTTTAAGCGCACAGGGCTGGCACATGTTTGTGGCGGTGGGCGCCATCGTACTGGCCTTTACCGGCGCGGAGGCGCTGTACGCCGACATGGGCCACTTCGGCAAGCGACCCATCCAGTTTGCGTGGGGCGGCCTGGTGCTGCCGGCGCTGGCGATTAACTACATGGGCCAGGGCGCACTGCTGATGCGCGACCCGGCCGCGCTGGAAAACCCGTTTTATCGCATGTTTGCCGAAGCGTGGCTGATTCCCGCCGTGGTGCTGGCTACGCTGGCCACGGTGATTGCATCGCAGGCTGTTATTTCAGGCGCTTATTCGATGACGCGGCAGGCCATACAGCTGGGCCTGCTGCCGCGCATGAGCGTGCTGCACACCTCGGCGCGCGAGGCCGGTCAAATCTACATGCCGGGCGTGAACTGGCTGCTGCTGGCCGCCGTGCTGGCCACGGTGCTCGGCTTTGGCAGCTCGTCGGCCATGGCGGCAGCCTATGGCATTGCGGTGACGATCACCATGCTGATCACGACCTTGCTGACCTTCTTTGTCATACGCCAGGGCTGGCGCTACCCCTTGCCGCTGGCGATTGCCGCGACAGTGACTTTTGTGGCGGTTGACCTGCTGCTGGTGGTGTCGTGCATGCTGAAGTTCATGCAGGGCGGCTGGTTTCCGCTGGTGCTGGGTGTGGCGATCTTCACCGTGATGGCGACGTGGCGGCGCGGGCGTGAGCTGCTGGTAGAAAGCATCCGCCACGACGACCCGGAGCTGTTGCCCTTTGTGACGGCGCTGTCGGCCGACAGCGTGAACCGCGTGCAGCGCACCGCGGTGTATGCGGTAGCCAACCCCGACACGGTGCCGCAGGCGCTGATGCACAACCTCAAGCACAACCAGGTGCTGCATGAGCGCAACCTGATCCTGACAGTGGTGTTTCATGACGTGCCGTGGATACCGTTTGCCGAACGCGTGCAGGTGCAGCCGCTGGCGCCGGGCTTCTGGCGGGTGGAGGTGAACTACGGCTTCAAGAACACGCCCGACATTCCGAAAGCGCTGGAGCTGTGCAAGGCCCAGGGCCTGCCCATCAACCTGTTTGAGACCTCGTACTTTTTAAGCCGCGAAATCGTGGTGCCCACGCGCGGCTCGGGCATGGTGCACTGGCGCGAGGCGCTGTTCGCCCTGATGTCGCGCAACGCAGGCAGCGTGGCGGGGTTTTTCAAGCTGCCCAACAACTGCGTGATTGAGCTGGGAACGCGGGTGCAGATTTGAGCCGAGCGGGGTCGGCCGTCGCCCGCATGGCGCGTCGGTGGCCTGCGGGAGCGATGGATGGCACTATCAATTTAATAGCTGCTCGCGCCCGCCCTTATTGGGCTTCAGGTACTTTCGATGCCTGAAAATGCCTGTTTTTGGCACTTTTTTGTGCCCAAAAGGCACTCAGGCCAGTTTTCAGTTCACACGTAAACGCTATCAAAACAATAGCTGCTTGCGCCCGT
>NZ_JBFUGX010000386.1:0-4047 GCF_056402675.1 Polaromonas sp. P3_C2
CCGTAACCGGGTTACGCATCTGGTAAATCATGGTCCCGCCCATGGCCAGGACGGCCACTCCCAGTATGCCGACGGCCGCCCACAAGGGCTTGCTGGCCGACGGGGCCTGCTGGCCCGGCTGAAGATTTTCGGTGGATGTGTTCATGGCATTTCCCTCTGTGAAATCAATTGGTCCCGCAACGGGGTTTCATCTGTCGTTGTTCAACGTTTCCCATGCCGCGAAGGTAAACATGCTTTGGCAGGCAGCTGTGTATTTATGTAAACGCAGGTTATTCTCCGGCAAAGTCGCCGTAAACGCGAATTGCAACGGTAACGCGGCCTGTTGTTCCTGGAGACGCCCACAGAATCCAGCGAAACGGTCCGCGGAAGGCGGCGCACAACGCCAAGAGGGTTTTCGGTGGAAGTGAATTTCCGTATCACTCCCATTTGCCCCAATGACATCGACCTTAACGTGGCCGGGCAGCGGCCTCAACATCGGTAAGGGAAACTATTGTCTCGTCGCCGTACTTTTCTGCAAGCATTGTCTTTACTTCTTCATAGCTATGTGCGTAGAACGTTTCATGCACGCCCGGCTCGCCTGAATTCTTCTTCCATACGATCGCAAGGTACTCTTTAAGCTGCTTGTCCATCTGCCACTTCATTTTTTAAGGCATGTACCACTATTGCAAAAGCCGCCGATCGTGGCGCCTGATCCCTGCCGCAGCGCTTCGAGTTTCATTAGTGGCTCTTAAAGATTGGGTGCCAGCAGGCGCTGCAATTCCCCGGCTTTCAGACCACGCCGCTGCGCGAGGTCCTGCAGCTGATCGTCGCCGATTTTGCCAACGTTGAAATAGGTGCTCTCGGGGTGGCTCAGGTAAAAGCCGCTCACACTGGCAGCCGGCGTCATGGCCAGGCTTTCGGTCAGGGCCATGCCGACCTCTTCGGCCTTGAGCAGCTCGAACATTTCTTTCTTGACGCTGTGGTCCGGGCAGGCCGGGTAGCCTGGCGCCGGGCGTATGCCCTGGTATTTTTCGGCGATCAACGCCTCGCTGTCCAGTGACTCGGCCGGCACATAGCCCCACAAATCCTTGCGTACGCGCTGGTGCAGGCTTTCGGCAAACGCTTCGGCCAGGCGGTCAGCCAGCGCCTTGAGCATGATGGACGAATAATCGTCGTGGTCATCCAGGAAGTACTTTTCCTTTTTCTCGGCGCCAATGCCTGCCGTGACGGCAAAAAGACCGATGTAGTCCGGAATTTGTGAGGCATTTTGGCCTGCAGCGCCCGTATATTCAGCGCGAGCAGCTATCAATTCAGGAGCAAGCACCTTGGGCGCGACAAAATCAGCCAGGCAACGGCTGGGGCGCATCACGCCGTGAATCGCGGTTTTTTCGGTTTGCTGGCGCAGGCCGTACCAGGTCATGGCCACTTCGCTGCGCGACTCGTCGGTGTAGATCTCGATGTCGTCACCCACGCTGTTGGCGGGGTACAGCGCCATCACGCCGTTGGCGGTGAGCCAGCGGCCTTCAATCAGGCGCTTGAGCATGCGCTGGGCGTCGGCGTACACGCGCACAGCTTCGGTGCCCACGACTTCGTCCTTCAGGATGGCCGGGAAGGCTCCGGCCAGGTCCCAGGTCTGGAAGAAAGGACCCCAGTCGATGTACTGGGCCAGCTCCGACAGGTCGAAGTTCTTGAACACGCGACGGCCAATGAACTTGGGCACGGGCGGTGTGTAGTGGGCCCAGTCCATTGACGTGGGATTGGCGCGGGCCTTGGCCAGCGGCCACATCGGCACCTGCTTTTTGTTGGCGTGCTGGGTGCGCACCTTGTCGTAGTCGGTATACAGCTCTTCGATGTATCTGGCGGCCTGGTCGGACAGCAGGCTTTGCGCCACGCTCACGCTGCGGGACGCATCGGGCACATACACCACCGGGCCTTCGTAGTGCGGGGAGATCTTGACGGCCGTGTGCACGCGGCTGGTGGTGGCGCCGCCTATCAGCAGCGGGATTTTTTTTATGCGGAAGTGATCGTCTTTCTGCATCTCGGCGGCGACGTACTGCATCTCTTCCAGGCTGGGTGTGATGAGGCCCGACAGGCCGACGATGTCGGCGCCTTCAACCTTGGYGCGCGCCAATATTTCATGGCAGGGCACCATCACGCCCATGTTGACGACTTCAAAGTTGTTGCACTGCAAGACCACCGTCACGATGTTCTTGCCGATGTCGTGCACGTCGCCCTTGACCGTGGCGATGATGATCTTGCCTTTGGTCTTGACGTCGCCGCCGGCGGCTTCGAGCAGCAGCTTTTCGGCTTCGATGTAGGGCAGCAGATGCGCCACGGCCTGCTTCATCACACGGGCGCTTTTCACGACCTGGGGCAAAAACATCTTGCCTTGGCCGAACAGGTCGCCGACGATGTTCATGCCGTCCATCAGCGGGCCTTCAATCACATGCAGCGGCCGGCCGCCCTCTGCAAGGATCTCCTGGTAGACCTCTTCGGTGTCGGTCACGATGTGCTCGTTCATGCCGTGGACCAGCGCGTGCGACAGGCGCTGGCGCACCGGCAGGGCACGCCATTCATTCTTCTTGCTGTCGTCCTTGGCGCCGCTCCTGGCGGTCTCGGCCACTTCGATCAGACGCTCACCGGGCGTGAGTTCGGGCTCACCGGACTTGTAGGCCGGTGTACGGTTGAGCACCACGTCTTCCACACGCTCGCGCAGCACCGGATCGAGGTCGTCATACACGCCGACCATGCCGGCGTTGACGATGCCCATGTCCATACCGGCCTGGATCGCGTGGTACAGGAACACGGTGTGGATGGCTTCACGCACCGGGTCGTTGCCGCGAAAGCTGAAGGACACGTTGGACACACCGCCAGAGACCTTGGCGCCCGGCAGGTTCTGCTTGATCCAGCGCGTGGCGTTGATGAAATCGACCGCGTAGTTGTTGTGCTCTTCGATGCCGGTGGCGATCGCGAAAATGTTCGGGTCGAAGATGATGTCTTCGGGCGGAAAGTCCAGCTCATCGACCAGCACGCGGTAGGCGCGCTCGCAGATTTCGACTTTGCGCTCATAGGTGTCGGCCTGGCCTTTTTCATCAAAAGCCATCACCACTGCCGCCGCGCCATAGCGCTTGAGCAGTCTGGCCTGCTGCTTGAAGGGCTCCAGCCCCTCTTTCATCGAGATCGAGTTGACGATGCCCTTGCCCTGAATGCAGCGCAGGCCGGCTTCGATGACGCTCCACTTGGAGCTGTCGATCATGATGGGCACGCGGGCGATGTCGGGCTCACTGGCGATCAGGTTCAGGAAACGCACCATGGCGGCCTGGCTGTCGAGCATGGCTTCATCCATGTTGATGTCGATGATCTGCGCGCCGTTTTCGACCTGCTGGCGGGCCACGGCCAGCGCCTGCTCGTATTCACCGTTGAGGATCATGCGGGCGAAGGCCTTGGAGCCGGTGACGTTGGTACGCTCGCCAATATTGACGAACAGCGTGCCCGCGCCGATGGCGACCGGCTCCAGGCCGGACAGCTTCATGGGGGGGACATTGGGTAAAGATTCAGTTTCAGACACGGACTCACCTTGAGGCAAAGGTGAGCGTCGTTGCTGCAGGGGCCGCCGGAAGCCGCCGCCTGTAACCCAAGCCTGACGAACGCTTGTGTTCGCTGCAACGCTCCTTGGGTTACCATCATTTTAAGGGCTGAACGCCGCCCGCGCCATATCCTTGCGCCAATGGCAAGAGATACCAACAAAAGTCCAGGGGATAGCCGGAGCCACCATGTTTGAAAACCTGTTCGGCAGAAAACAGAAGGGAACGCCCGATGCGCCCGAGTCCATGCGTCCCAAAGACCGCATGCGGGCCATTGAAGGCTCCAGCACGGCCGAGCTTGCCGCCAGGCTGCTGATTGCACCAACCGCCCTGATGCAGCTCACGCCCGAAGAGGCTTTCACCGTCGTCAGCTATATGACGCCGCGCAGGATTTCCGAGGGAACGACCTTCATCCGCGAAGGGGACAAGAGCGATACCGGTTATATGGTGCTGCTGCTCGAAGGCGAAGTCACGGTCGAAAGCA
>NZ_JBFUGX010000387.1:0-4040 GCF_056402675.1 Polaromonas sp. P3_C2
GGTCCATGCCGTGGGTCGGCCATTCGGCCAATTTCTCCAGCGTGGCGGCATCACGCAGGCCGACCAGGCCTTCGCCGGTTTCGAGGTTTGTTTCGGTGGTGTAGAGCGTTTTGCCGTCGGGGCTGGCGATCACGTGGCCGTTGAAGGCGCGGTCGGGCTCGGCCCAACCCCAGGCGATGGCCTGGCCGGTGCCGTCGCCTTCGGGCTTCCAGCGCAGCAGCCAGTCGCCCGGCCGGCGGGCCACCGCCAGCAGCGTGCCGCTGCGCTCAACCCACACACCATGGGCGCGCGTCGGTACGTCGAGTGCGGCGCTGACCCGGAGCGCGGCGCTGCGATACGCCAGCACACCGACCTGGTAGCCGTGCGCGGCCTCCCAGACGGCGGCCAGCTGCTGCGGCCGAGTAGTGGCGGTGACGGCAGCTGCCAGGGCGGGACTGAGCCAGGCGCTGGTGCCGGCCGCTGCCAGCACCAGCCATTGCCGGCGCCGCAGTGTTGTCAGGGCCTCAGCCTTATTCATGCAAATTCCTAGTCGCCGTCGGCGTCTGAAAAGCCGATGCTCACTTCCAGCGCTGGCGCGATGTCGGCTTCCGCGAGTTTTTTCAGGTCGGCCAGTGAACGCCCGGCGCTGCCCATGCCGGCCTTGTTGACGGGCGATGCGCTTTGCATGGCTTTGTCGGCTTTGTTCACCGCTTGCGCGAGCTGGTTGGCCGGCTCGTTGCGSCCGAGCCCGCGCAAATAGGTTTCCAGCGGTGCCAGGCCGGCACCGGGTAGCGGTGCTTCACGCGCCTGTGACGCGCCCAGTGTGCGCAGCGCCTGCCATTGCGCGGCCCAGCGCGCTGCAGTCTGGCCGCTGGCGCTGCGCGCATAAGCGGCGTTGCGGTTACCTTGCGCCCCGGCCATGCGGGGCTTTTCCATCTCGGCCCAGCGCAGGCGTTCCAGCGAGCCGGTCCACTGGTTGACCAGCTCGCTCATCGCCGGCCCATTGCTTTCTTCCGATTCGCCGGGTTGGCGCGCTGCCAGCTCGCCGAAGGCTTTGGCCAGCGTGTCAGCTTCGCGCTGGATATCGGCAGCCACCTGCACGGCGTAGCGGCACGCCGGCATGTCGGGTACTGACGACGAAACAGGCTGGCTCCACAGCAGCCATTCGAGCGCCGGCAAGCCCTTGGCCGGCGTGCCTATGCTTTCCATCGCGGCGGCATCTTGCGGCGCTGACTGAATCGCCCGCTTGATGAGCTCGGGCCGCGTCGGCGAAAAGTCGATCTGCCGCGCGGAGCGCCGCTGCACCAGCGGGCCGATTTGCACGCCGCTCAAGCGGTCCCAGGCGAGCGCGGTGGTTTTCCAGCGATCGCGGGCCTGCTCCAGTCGGGCAGCGGCAGTGTCTGCATTCGCATCGCACACCGCAGAGACCGCTGACGGCAAGGCACCGGCCTGTTCGGCAAACGCAGCGGCCTGCGGCGCGTACCAAAAGCGATAGACGCCGCGCATGAAATCACCCGCCGTATAGAACGGCACGGCAACGTTGGGCGCGACGGTTTGCGCGTGCAGGGCGCCGCAGGCCAGCAGGGAAAGCACGCCAGCTACAGCCAGCAGGGCAGGCCGGCATGGAGGGCGAAGCGTATTCATGAGGCTCATAACGACTCGAGAAATTTCACCAGCGCGGCGCGTTCCTGCGCATTCATCCGCAGGACTTTGTCCTTGCTGGCTTTGGCTTCGCCGTCGTGCCACAGCACGGCTTCCAGCGCGCCGCGCGCGCGGCCGTCGTGCAGAAGACGGTTGTGGCCGTTCACGTCGGGCACCAGGCCGATGCCCCACAGCGGCGGCGTGCGCCACTGGCGGCCATCGGCCAGGAAGTCGGGCCGGCCGTCGGCCAGGCCTTCGCCCATGTCGTGCAGCAGCAGGTCGGTGTAGGGCCAGATGGTCTGGCCTTGCACGGCCTTGCTGCCCAGCCGCGGAAACGGGCTTTCGCCGGTGACGTAGCTCGGGCGGTGGCAGGCGGCACACTGCGCTTGGGCAAACAGTTTCTGGCCGCGCACCACCTGGGCATCGCGCGGATTGCGGCGTGCCGCCGGTGCCAGCGTGGTTTCATAAAACACCACGTCATTGAATGTTTTTTCGTCAATCTCGCTCGCCTTGCCCTGTGCGCCGCGCGGCGCCGCCAGGCAGTCTTTCTGGGCGGCCGTGCATGTCTCTTTCGGAAAGACCGGCGAGGTGATGCCCATGTCGCCGAGGAAGGCGCCGGCGGTCTGGTGCGCCAGCGTGGCGACGTTGGCCTTCCAGCCGAAGCGGCCTGTGCGCATCTGCTGCGTCGGCGCGTCCCACACCTGGTTGACGACGCCACGCACCGGACTGTCGGAGGCGGCCTGCTCGCGCGCATTGCGCAGGATTTCCGCTTCAGGAATCGCTTCGAGCAAACCCACGCCGGCCATCTGCGGCGCGATGCGCGGGCTCACCATCACATCTTTGGCCATCGGGCCGTAGTTGAGTTTGCTGAAACCGTAGCGGGGCTTTTGCAGCTGGTAGGGTGTGCCGTCGGCGAACTTGCCGCGCACCACGTCGTAGCGCAGGGATATCTGCCCCTCGGGCATCACGCCCTGCACCGCGAAATTGGAAAACTGGTCGCCGTATACCGGGTCCGGCAGCGGCCCGCCGTGCGCGTCCTTGCCCGGCACCGACAGGCGCAGCAGCAGGCCGACCGGCTGGTCGGCCAGGCCGCGGTTGAAGTCGGGCGGTGCGCCGCGCCCGTCCTGCACATGGCAGCCGCCACAGGAGCGGGCGATGAAGTGCGGGCCGAGGCCGTCACGCGCGGTGGTGGAGGAGGGCGCCTGCACCCAGTTGCGCTTGAAGAAAGAATTGCCGATGACAAAACGCGTGCGTTCCTCGTCGCCCAGGTTGGCCAGCGGAAATGAAAACGCGTTGTGGCCGGTGGCAAACACCGTGGTGTCGCCGCCGGTTTTCTCGTCGTCGGGCGCCGTGCCGGCTTGCGCACCCGGCCCTGCCGACGCCCAGAAGGCCAGCCCTGCCAGTCCCGCTGCGGCCATGCAGGCAAGCACTACACGCGCAGGGCGCGCGACCATCCGGGACGAAGCAGCGTCGGCCATTTAAGGTTTGACCAGGGTCAGCTTGGTGATGCCGGCGGCGTTGGCGGCTTCCACCAGGTCCTTGCTTTGCTGCACCAGGCTGTCGACGGTTTTTTGCACGCGCAGCCGGCCGGGTGCGTCTTTGGCGCCGACGATTTCGCGGTCAAACGGTGCCTGAATGCCTTCGGCGGTGGCGACGGATGCTGCGATCTGCTTGCTGGTGCGGTCTGCCAGTGCCGGGTTTTTCACCGCCACCAGGTCACGCAGCGACGGGCCGGCCAGCGTCGTGCCGTCGGCGCGCTTGTACTGGCCCAGCCAGGCGTTCTGGATGCCTTTGGCGTTGTTCACCACATCGCGGTGCGTGTTGTCGGAAAAGCATGAGTGCTCATCTTCCTGGTCCTGGCTGGCCAGGGCGACTTCGAGGCGTTCACCGGCGAGTTCACCGCGCGAAAGCGAGCCCAGGCCGACAAACATCTTGCGCACCGACTCCATGCCGCCGCGCTCGAACTTCGCGCGGTAGGAGGTCGACGTGGGCGCCCAGGCTTTGGTGAGGATTCCGAGGTCATCGACCAGCAGTTCGGTCACCACCTTGAGGTATTGGCGGCGGCGGTCGGCGTTGGGTTTCTTGCCGTCCACAAAATCTTCAAACGACCGGTTGCCTGGGCCGGTGGTGCTCAGGTCCTGGCCCCACAGCAAAAATTCAATCGCGTGCCAGCCAGTGGCGATGTTTTCTTCGCCGTTGCGCTCGTTCAGGCTGGCCAGCCGTTTTTTGTTGATCACGGCCTTGCGGTTGTTGATGATGCCGGCGTTGGGCGCGTCCTTCACGTAGTCGACATAGGACTCGTCCATGGGCCAGGCATTGATGCGGCCTTCGGGGCCGTTCTTGTCATCGATCGGGCCGCCGTAAAAACGGAAGGCCTCGGTCTGGCCGTAATACTCGCGCGCGTCCAGCCAGGCCTTGCG
>NZ_JBFUGX010000388.1:0-4028 GCF_056402675.1 Polaromonas sp. P3_C2
CAGCCCGGCCATCAGGAAGCCCGGCACCACGCCACCCAGAAAGAGGGCACCGACCGAAGCGCCCGACACCAGTGCGTAAATCACCATGGGGATAGACGGCGGGATGATGGGGCCCAGCGTGGCGCTGGCCACCACCACCGCGCCAGCAAAGCCGCGCGTGTATTCCGGTTTTTTCAGCATCTGGCGAATCGTGACCAGGCCGGGACCGGCCGCGTCGGCGATGGCGCTGCCGCTCATGCCCGAGAAAATCACGCTGACCAGAATGTCCACCTGCGCCAGGCCGCCGCGAAAGCGGCCCACCAGGATGCGGCAAAAGTCAAAGATCCGTTCACTGACTGTGCCGGCATTCATGATGTTGGCGGCGAACACAAAAAGCGGCACTGCCAGCAGCACGTAGCTGTTGTAAAGGCCGTTGCCGATCTGCTCGGCCACCAGGCCGATGTCCTGTCCCTTGACTGCAAGGTAGCCGATGCCCGCCGCGATCATCGAAAAACCGATGGGCATGCGCAGCAGCATGCCGCCCGCCAGCACCCCAACCAATACCCAGATAGCGCTTGTCATATCCGCAGCTCCGCTTCAAGACCCTTGCCACGGATCGCGTTCCAGATCGCCCAGGCCGAGCGCACCGCCAGAGCGGCGAGCAGCAGCACAAAAGGCATGAAAACCCATTGGAAAGACACGCCCAGCACGGGCGTTCCTTCGCGGGCCATGAAGTGCACATAGTCCCAGCAGCCCGGAATGCCCCAAGCCGCCAGGCCGCCAACCAGCAGGTTGCCGGTAATCGCCATGGCTTGCCGGCCGCGGTAGGGCATGTTATTCCAGACCAGGTCGAACACCACATGCTCGCGCTCGGGCACCACCACGGCGGCGGCCCACAGAATGACCCAGACATAGAGGATCACGGCTGCCTCGTCCGTCCAGGCCAGCGGTTTGTTGAAGGCAAAACGCGCCGTGATCTGGATCACGAACACGATGAACAGGGTCAGGAAGAGTCCGCCGCCAATCAGGTTGGCGGTTTTTTGGAGCCAGCTTTTCATGGTTGTTTCAGGGTGGTCCGCTCGACTTACTTGGTGGCGTTGATGCGCTCAAGCAGGCCTTTGGGCCAGACCTTGGCGTACTCGGAGTTGAGGTAAGTCGTCTGCACTGTTTTGCGGAAAGCGTCCACATCCGGCGTGGTGACAGTGAGGCCTTCTTTCTTGAAGAACTCGACGAGCTGGCCTTCTTCCTTGATGCGGTTTTCATTGTTGTAGRCGGMMGCGGCCTGYGCSGCSGCTTTGACCTTGGTCTTTTGCGCCGGRYTCATSGCGTTGTARGCCTTGTTSGAAATCGMGATGAAGATCCCGTCCACCAGGTGGCTGGTCAGTACGATCTGCTTGGTCACYTCATAGAACTTCGCAGCGCGCACGGAGGGCAGGGGGTTGTCCTGGCCGTCGATGGTGCCGGTCTTCAGGCCCAGGTAGACCTCGCCAAAGGCCAGCGGCGTCGGCGTGGCGCCCAGTGCCTCACCCAGGAACAGCCATTCCTTGGAGCCTGGCATGCGCAGCTTCACACCCTTGAGGTCGGCGGGAACCTTGACGTTGCGGGCCTCACGCAGGTTGACCTGACGTGTGCCGAGGTACACGGTGGACAGCGGCGTSACTTCCATTTTCTCGGAAACCATCTTGAACATCTCGGTGCCGATGGGGCCGKWGAACACCTTTTGCTGRTGGTCCGGGTCGCGCACGATGTAGCCGGCSGTGAAGATCGAGAACTCGGGMACCAGYTTGGCGATGTCAAARGCSGARATSGASGASAGCTCRAGRTTKCCGCGCGCCATGGCGGYGGGCTCKGTGCCCTGCTTGAASAGCGAKGCGTTCAGGTTGATCTGCACGTCGAAYTCGCCGGGCGCGCTYTTTTCRAGGTTYTCCTTGAAGACSGTCCACATCTTGGCGTGCCAGTCATCGGGCACGGCCGGCGTGGAAACGCGCAGCACGACCTTGTTCTGTGCCTGTGCGGCGGGCAGCAGGGCGCCCATCAGCAGCACGGCGGAAGCGGTGCCCAGCAGGCTGCGGCGGAAAATACCTTTGAGGGAAGCTGTCATGTTGTCTCCTTTGTCGTTACTTTGTCGTGAAGTCGCGTGAAATTATTGAAACCGTACCGGGACCAGCCCGGCGTGGCGTCACTCGGATTTTGTATTAATCCCGAAGGCGCTGATGGTTTTTTCCAGCGCCGTGTATTCGTCGGTTGTCAAAGCCACCAGCGGTGCGCGCACGCGCAGCCAGGTCTTGTCGCCGCTCAGCATGGCCATGATCCCCTTGAGTGCGGGCATCAGCGAATAGGGGCCCAGCATGCCGATGAGCTCGACAACGCGCTCGCGTTCGGCGGGCGTGCTGGGGGCGTCGGGTTCTGTGACCAGCCGCTTGACCAGTCGCGGCATGAAATTGGCCAGGCCGCTGATGGCGCCGGTGCTGCCGCGGCGGCCCATCTCCGGCAGGTCGGGTTCAAAACCGACGTAGACCGTGATGTCTTTCATGAACGCGTCGGACAGGCCGACCGAGTGCGCGGTGGTGCAGGCGCTGTCCTTGATGCCGACGATGGTGTCCGGGTACTGCTTCTTGAGCGTGCTGATCACATGGTGCGACAGCGGAACGCCCGTGACCTGGGGGATGTGATACAGGTACAGCTTGAAAGGCGTGCCGGCCATGCCGTCGATCACATAGCGGTAGCTGTCGATGACGCCCTGGTCAGACACGCCCTTGAGGAAAAACGGCGGCAGCATCAGGCAGCCGTGCACCCCCGCCTTGACGGCGTGGCGCGTCAGCTCCAGCGTTTCGGGCAGGGCGGCGCAGCTGGTTGACACCATGATCTGCGCGGCCGGAATGCCGTTCTTGATGAGCTGCTCAATGGCTTCCTTGCGCTCGGCCAGAGAGAATGATGGCCCTTCGCCGGTGGTGCCAAAAGCCGTGACACCAGGGCAGCCGTTGGCAATCAGGTGCTTGCAGTGGGCGGCAAATTTGGCGTGGTCAATGCTGAGGTCGGCATTGAGCGGTGTGAGCAGGGCAGGCCAGATGCCGCGGAATGCGGCGTTGGGGGCTGCGGGGGAAATCGTCATTCAGGGTTCTCCAAAGACCACGGCATATCGGGCCGCGGCAGTCCTAGCACACGTCGGTGCGCGCTTTCAATGTGGTGGCTCAGGCGTTCGATCACGGCAGGCGCGTCGCGCCGCTTGAGGGCGTCGATAAACCAGAGGTGCTCTTCCATGGCGGGAATCAGCACGTCGGGTGAAAGGGTCGAGCCTTCGAGCTTGATCAGTCGCACGCGCAGGCTGTTGATGCGGTAGACCTCGGAGATCAGCTCGTTGCCCAGTGCGTCGATCATCAGGTCGTGCAGGCCCCAATCCACCGCGGTGGCGTCCTTGAGCAGGCTGTCGTCAATGGCCTTTTTCCGCGCACGCTTGACGATGTTCAGGTGCGCCTGCTCGATGGCTGCGAGGTCGGCATCGGACACGGTGGTGACAAAACGGATGGCGGCCTCGCGCTCCAGCAGGCGGCGCAGCTGAAAGGCGTTGTTGATCAGTTTCAGATCTACGTGAGCGACCTGCAGGCCGCGCTGCGGCACGGTCTTGAGCAGGCCCTCGGCCTCCAGGCGGGGAATGAGCTCACGCACGGCACCCAGCGGCATACCCAGCAGCTGCATCAGTTCGCGCTGCGAAACAAACTGCCCGGGGCGAATGTTGGCATCGACGATCTGCTGCTGAAAGCTCTCATAGGCCTGCGCACGCAGGCTGATGGGCGGGCTGTGGGGGGCTTGCGCCGCGTTCACGGTCAGCTCGCGTCGCTGGATATGACGCCCTTGCGCAGCAGGATGTTGCCGTACTTGCGCTGCTCGCCCGTCTGCAGGATCAGGAAGGCCGCTTCGGTGCGCGCATAAAACTCAAACCGTTCCAGCGTGGCGGCGGGCCGCTCGGCCGCCTGGGCCAGCAGCGCGGAAAATTCGGCGACAGGGGCGGGCACAGCGCCGGCATCACCGACCACCTGCATCGTCCAGGC
>NZ_JBFUGX010000389.1:0-4021 GCF_056402675.1 Polaromonas sp. P3_C2
GCATGGCGGCATCTGGGTCAGCCAGGGCGTGCTGCCCAGCAACAGCAAGGCGGCGGTGCGCAGCGACACCAACTACCTCGGCTCTTACAGTGGCGCTGTCGCACAATCGCCATCGGATGCAGGTGCCGGCGAAATGAACGCAGGCGACCTGGACAACGCCCGCAACTTCGGACGGCGCGTGGCCGGTATCGCAGCGAGATTCGCTCCCTGATTCTTTTTCTTTTTTACAGGAATTGTCATGACCGTTGAACTCAGGCGCAATCCTCCGGCGGAGCTGGCCCAGCATCTGCAAATTCGCAGCCACGCGCTGATTACCGATGCGTCACTGGCAGAAGGCGGTGACGATGCCGGCCCCTCGCCCCATGACCTCTATGACGCGGCGCTCGGCGCCTGCAAGGCTGTTACCGTGATGTGGTACGCCCGCAAGAAGGGCATTCCCGTCGACGAGATAAAGACGCGGGTTGAACGGGACGACTCTCAGGAGCGCGCCGGCGTTTACAAGCTTGCCACCAAACTCCAGATCAAGGGCGCCCTGACGGATGCCCAGTTGCAGGAATTGCACACCGTTGCCCAGAAATGCCCGGTGCACAAACTCATGAGCACCGTCACGACGGAAATCACGACGGACGTGGAACGGCTGACATGAGCGCTGCACTGAAACTGACCGGGCATCACAAGGACCTGGGCGGCGGCTTCATGGTGCGCCGCCTGCTACCTTCTGCGCAGCAGCAATCGGTTGGCCCTTTCATTTTCTTTGACCACTTCGGCCCGGTGACTGAACACCCCGGTACCAGCCATGACGTGCGGCCGCATCCGCATATCGGCCTGGCCACCGTGACCTATCTGTTCGAAGGCGCCATGATGCACCGCGACAGCATCGGCTCTGCCCAGCGCATAGAACCCGGTGCCATCAACTGGATGACGGCAGGGCGGGGCATTGTGCATTCGGAGCGCGCGCCCGACGACCTGCGTGGTACTGCATATGTAAACCACGGCTTGCAGCTGTGGGCTGCCTTGCCCGCAGAGTTTGAAGAAACAGCACCCGGTTTTTCACACACGCCTGCGGACAGCATCCCAGAGGTGTCCGTGGACGGCGCGGTGGTGCGTGTCCTGGTCGGTGAGGCATTCGGAAAAGCCTCACCCGTCAAGACTTTCTCAAAAACACTCTACCTGGATGTGGCGCTCGCGGCGGGCACGCCTTTCACGTTGCCGCCACTGGCAGCGCAGATGGCGCTGTATGCGGTGGACGCCGACCTGCTGCTGGACGGCGAGCCGCTGGCGATGCACACGCTGGCGACCCTTTTACCCGGCACAGCAGTACAGCTCAGCGCAAACACCCCGGCGCGCCTGGTGGTGATCGGTGGCGACGCACTGGATGCGCACCGCTTCATGTGGTGGAACTTTGTTTCCAGCCGCAAGGAACGCATCGTGCAGGCCGGTGAGGACTGGGCCGCCCAGGCCATGGGGCAGGTGCCCGGGGAGACCGAATTCATCCCGTTGCCCGAGCGGAAGTTCACCGCGGGCTGAGGCCCGGCAAGTCAGGCAAAAGCTTTTTGAGGGAAAGCCCAGCGTTTAAGATCACGCGATGCAAATTTTCAGCCTGCTTCCCTGGTCCGACTGGATGGCCATCGCCTGGTTCTTTGGCGGCTGGATGGGCTATGCCTGGTTTGCCCGGCACTATGGGGTCAAGCGGCCTTCGCTGCTGCGCACCACCAACCGTTACCGGCACCATTGGCTGATACAGGCCACCTCGCGCGACCCGCGCGTGATCGACGGCATCATCACGCAGAACCTCTCCAGCACGCCGGCTTTTTTCTCGTCCACCACGATCATCATCATCGGCGGGTTGTTCGCGCTGCTGGGCACCACCGACAAAGCGGCCGAGCTGGTGCGCGAAATCCCGTTTGCCGTGCGCACCTCGGTGCTGATTTTTGACCTCAAGGTGCTGCTGATGGTGGCGGTGTTTGTCTACGCGTTTTTCCGCTTCAGCTGGTCCATGCGCCAGTACACCTTTGTCGCCCTGCTGATTGGCTCCATGCCGTCACCGCAGGAGTTTGAGGTGGGGAAGTTCGACCGTGAAGCGTTTGCCACACGCGCCAGCCGCATGGTGAGCCTGGCGGCGGAAACTTTTAACGACGGGCTCCGGGCCTACTACTTCAGCTTCGGCATCATGGCCTGGTTTTTTTCCACCTTTGCGTTTGCGCTGGCCACCGCCGTGGTGGTGCTGATTTTGTACAACCGCGAGTTCAACTCGGACGTGCTGGACGTGTTGCGCGAATAGTTCAGAGCCGGCCGTCGGGCAGGTCACGCGCCAGGCGCAGGCCGCTGAACTGCCAGCGGGCATCGGGCGGGAAAAAGTTGCGGTAGCTGGCGCGTATGTGGCTTTGTGGTGTGGCGCACGAGCCGCCGCGCAGCACAAACTGGTTGCACATGAACTTGCCGTTGTATTCACCCACCAGGCCTTCCCAGGGCTTGTAGCCGGGGTAGGGGTTGTAGTTGGACTGCGTCCATTCCCAGACGTCGCCGTACATCTGGGCCGGCAGGCCGTGGCTTTCCTCCTGYTGCGGCAGGGGGTGGTATGCCGCCTTTTCCACAAAGTTTCCCTGCGGCACGGGGCTGGCCACCACGCTGCGCGCTGCCAGCTCCCATTCAAACTCTGTCGGCAGGCGTGCACCGGCCCAGCGCGCAAAGGCATCGGCTTCGAAGTAGCTGAGGTGGCAGGCCGGCGTGTTCGGGTCTACATCAATCAGCCCTTGCAGCGTGAAGTGCTGGTAACTCCCTTCGCTGCCCTGCCAGTAAAAGGGCAGGCTAACGCCGTTCTCAGTCACCCAATCCCAGCCCATGGAAAGCCACAACTCCGGGCGCTGATAGCCCCTGTCGGCGATGAAGGCCATGAACTCGCCGTTGGTGGCGGGCCGGCTGGCCAGCTCGAAGGCCGCCACATAAACTTTGTGGCGGGGCGTTTCGTTGTCGAAGGCAAACCCACCGTCGCGTCCCGCGTCAAAGCCGTGTTCCACCAGACCCGCGTCGTGGCGCATCCAGTTCACCGGCTGTGGGTGTATGCCCGCCAGCGGCCAGCGGCTGGCATAGGCCGGGCGCGCGGGGTTGAAAGACAGTGCATGCTTGATGTCCGTCAGCAGCAGTTCCTGGTGCTGTTGCTCGTGGTGCAGGCCCAAGGTGACCAGTTCGGCCAACTCTTTGTGCTGCGCGGTGTCATTACCGGCCTCTACCTGCGCAATCACTTCCAGCATGCGCTGGTCGACCTGGGCACGGTAGGCCAGCACTTCGTCGAGGGAGGGCCGGCTGATCAGCCCGCGTTTGGGCCGTGGGTATTTGTCGCCCACACCGTTGTAGTAGCTGTTGAACAGCACCCTGAAGCCTGAATCAAACGGCTTGAAACCGGATTCAAAACGCTCGAGGATAAAAGTCTCGAAGAACCAGGTCAGGTGAGCCAGGTGCCATTTGGCAGGGCTGGCGTCCGGCATGGACTGGAGCTGGCAGTCCTCGGGGCTCAGGGGCTCGATCAGGGCTTCGGTCTGCGCCCTGATGGCCATAAAGCGCATGGCCAGCGGAGACTGCCGCGCCTGAAGCGTGTGGGAGCGGGAGAGTGATGGTTCTGTAGGCATGATGGCTACCGTGTGGATGGGCGCGACAGAAGGCTGACCCATGACATGCACAAAAGGGAAACGGTGAAGTTCGGTGTGATAGCAATGAGCGGCTTAAAAGCTTTGCACGGCACCCGGCCTTCAGCTGTCAGACAAGGCCTCGAATGCAGTGGGGATGGCCGTGGGAACGGGCCTTGAAAGCGGCTTGGCCACGGGATTGACCTGAGGTTTCAGTTCAGGGTCCAGGGCGCGCCGCTCGTCAAACACAAAACATTCACCGTCAAAATGCGCGCGTCCGCTTTCCTCAAAATACTTGAGGATGCCACCCTCGAGCTGCCAGACGTTTTCCACCCCGGCTTCGCGCATGAAGATGGCTGCCTTTTCGCAGCGAATGCCGCCGGTGCAGAAGCTCACGA
>NZ_JBFUGX010000390.1:0-3998 GCF_056402675.1 Polaromonas sp. P3_C2
ACGCACCTGCAAGATCGGTGACGGCAAGATATTCATCACCCGCGTCGAGCGGGTGGTGCGTATCCGTACGGGTGAGGAAGACGAAGCGGCGGTCTAGATAGGCCCCCACGGTCGCTCACTGCGTGTAGCTTCCTGCCCCCCGAGGGGGCCGCTGCGCCTGCGGCCCGGCAAAGCCGGTTCCGCGGCCCCTGCTGGCCTGAAGAAAAGTCCCTGCGACCGGTGTCAGATTTGGTCGAGGCGGGTGTTGCCTGGCGTCATGCCGGCTGCCTGTACCAGCGTTTCCAGCAGTGATTCGGCATCGCTGCTGGTTCGGATCAGGTCCATCAGCCAGTCATTCATGAAGCCGGTTTTTACCGAAGATGCCAGGAACGCGAGCAGGGCGTCGTAGTAGCCGTTCATGTTGAGCAGGCCGACCGGTTTGTCGTGGTAGCCGAGCTGGCGCCAGGTCCATACCTCAAAAAATTCCTCCAGCGTACCGATGCCGCCGGGCAATGCCAGGAACGCATCGGCATGCTCGGCCATCAGGTATTTGCGCTCATGCATGTTTTCCACGATGTGCAGCTCGGTGCATCCGGTGTGGGCCCATTCCTTCTCCACCAGTGCCTTGGGGATGATTCCCACGACACGCCCGCCGGCCGCCAGCGCAGCGTCGGCCATGATGCCCATCAGGCCATTGCGGCCACCGCCATAGACCAGCTGCCCGCCGCGCTTGCCAATCCAGGTGCCCACGAGGGCGGCAATGGCGGCGAATTCGGGCTGGTTGCCGGGACGGGATCCGCAGTAAACGCAGAGGGAAAAAGCAGGTTTGGAGGCAGGTTTGGAGATATCGGTCACTTTGTTGATGCTTGCGTTCATGCGGCAAATCGCTGGAACAGCGCCAGGGCCCAGGTACCTGCGCACAGCAGCAGGCTGAGCAGTACGGCGGCACTTCCCATGTCCTTGGCGCGCTTGGAAAGGTCATGCCATTCGGGGCCGATGCGGTCGATGGCGGTCTCGATGCCCGTGTTGAGCAGCTCCACGATCATGATGAGGATGACGGTGCCGGCCAGGAGCACCGTTTCGACCCAGCTACGGCCCAGCCAGAAAGCGGCGGGGATCAGCACAATCGACGCGATCGCCTCCTGACGGAAAGCGGTTTCATGCCAGCCGGCGCGCAGGCCGGCAACGGAATAGCCGGTGGCGTGCCAGACGCGGCTCAGGCCCTTGCGGTGTTTTTGGGGGTTGACGGGCTCATTGGAGCCCAGTCGGGAGGTGGCGCCAGCAGCAGCGACATCAACATCAGATGGCGGCGCTGGCACAGACATGGGAAACGGAACTTGTTCGGGCATGGTGCCATTGTCGCGCAGCTTTATGGCACATTGATGTTAGGGCTGATGGGGCGCAGTATCGGCGATACCGGCCTTGTTTTTCCCCTTGCGCCCGGGTTTTTCGGGTGCGACCCAGGTGATGAGCCGCGTGCCCGCCCAGGCGTCGTGCCAAAACTGTTTTTGCGGATGAAAGCGCGCCAGGATGGCCCAGATGGCGACCCACCCCAGCGTCAGTACGGCGCCTTCCCGCCCTGGCAGCGCCATTGCCCAGCTCACGGCCAGGGGTGGCAGGAACCAGAGCCAGCTCAGCGCATAGCGCAGCAGCGCACGTTTCTGGGTGACGGGTGCACCGTTGAGGTCGACCACGCGGATGTTCCAGGTCTTCATGGCCAGGGTCTGGCCTTTGGCCCAGAACCAGACGAAGTAGATACCGAAAATCACAAACACGAACGCCTGCAGGGCATGGCGATTGTCCAGGGCATTTCGGGTCTGGCTCAATGTACTGAAGAGGTAACCGGCCAGAAAAACCACGCCGAACATCAGCATGCCTTCGTACATCCAGCAGGCCATGCGGCGGGGAATGGATGGAATGGGGAGGGTGTCTGTGACTGTCAAAGATGTCGCGATAAAGGTTGGCCACAGTGACGGCAGCAGGCATGGGCCAAGCCCAGCCGCTGCGGTAGCGTTTAGCGTTGGGGCGTGGCGCTTGTTGCGGCACCGCTTGCGGACGGCGCGGCGGGCGTAGCAGCTGAGGCAGGTTGCAAAGCAGTGATTTTAGGGCCAGGTTTGCTGGCTGCCTTGACCGGGTGCGGTGTCACGGGCGCCAGCTTTTGCGGTGCCACCGGTCTCACCGCTGTTGCCGCTCCGGTAGGCTTTGGACTGGCCTTGGCGGCCAGCTTCTGCTTTTCTTCGGGGCTGAGAGCCTGGTAGGTTTCCCATTTGGCTTTTTTCTCTTCAGGCGTGAGCTGCTTGGAGAGTTCCTTGGTCTTGCCGAAGTTCAGCCGGGCTTGCGCGCGCTGCTGGGGGCTCAAGGTGACCCATTCATTCATGCGGCTGTGCAGGTTGGCCTGCCCTTCCGGTGCGAGTGAGGGGTAATTTTTGGAGATTTCCAGCCATTTGCGCTTTTGCGCCTCGCTGACGGTATCCCAGCTTGACGCCAGCGGTTTGAGCGCCTGCTGTTGCATGGGCGTGAGTTCAGCCCAGGTCGGCTTGGCCACGACGGGCTTGGCAGGGACGGCCGGGGGCTTCACAGCTGCACTGGCAGGGCCTACGGGTTTAGGCGCCTGTGCAAGGCCCAGCATGGGCCAGGCCAGCAGGGTAGCCGTCACAAGCCCGAACGACAGCCATTGCAGTCTCAACCGCATGGAGCGGCCATCGACAGATGGGGCGCGTCGGGAGATTGCGCGCGGGATCATTGGGCCGTGGGGGCTTGGCGTGTGGCTTTGAGGTACTGGACAAAACCCGGGTCGGCAAAAGCAGCGGGCGGGAGTTCGTCAGTAAGCAACGCCACATCGACTTCTGCCAGTTCCTGGGCGCGGTTGTCGTTCTGGATCGAATTGATGGCCAGCAGGCCTACAACCAGTGCAACAAGTGGAAGGACCGAACCAATCCGTGCCCACCAGCTCAGGCCGTCATCAGATCCCCATGAAAGGGCGGCACTTGTGCCAACGCCGACGACGCTGGTGGCGGTTTGTGTTTTGGCGACTTTACGTTTTGAAACAGCTTGAGCGCGTGCGGCGCGCAGGCGCTCGGAAATGTCGTAAGGCAGGTCGGCAGCTCCCGCGGACAGGTAGGACGCGGTCTTCAGGCCAAAGCGGTCCTGCAGGATTTCGGCTCTTTTTTGTAGTGAGTTAGTCATAGTTTTATACCTTTGGCACTCAGGGCTTTGCTGAGGGCGTGAACTGCGCGGGAACAATGTGTTTTGACACTGCCCTCCGAACAGCCCATGGCGGCTGCTGTTTCAGCGACATCCATTTCCTCCCAGTAACGCATCAGAAAGGCTTCCCGTTGACGGCCCGGCAATTCCTTTACCTGCAGTTCGATCTCATGCAATATTTGCGCCCGCTCAGTAGCATCCTGGGCGCTCTCTGTACCCTCTGAGTTGGTAAGGCTCTCTAAAGTTTCCAGAAGATCGAAATCTCCGTCTTCTCCCTGCGATTCAAAGTCGCTCATGTTGGAGAAAAGCGCGTTCCGGGTCTTGCGGCGCCGGAACCAGTCCAGCGTGGTGTTGGCCAGGATGCGCTGGAACAGCATGGGCAGCTCGGCCGCAGGCTTGTCGCCATAGTGCTGGGCCAGCTTCATCATGCTGTCCTGAACGATATCAAGGGCAGCTTCTTCATCCCGCACGTGGTAGATGCTGCGCTTGAAAGCCCGTTTTTCAACGCTTTTCAGGAAATCCGAGAGTTCTTGTTCAGTTGCCAACGGTGTGGGGTTCCGGTTCGTCCAGCGCTGCACAGGGTGGTCTGCGGGTACTCGCAGGGCCGATGCCGATAAGGCATGCATCCAAGGATACAGCTGGAAAATTATCGCATCCCGGCCGGTACCGGATGCGATTTTTCACCGCTTGCAGCCATTGCGCAACGCGAAATGCCATAATACGGCCTGCAATTCAAAGGCAAACGGGTCACGACTCGGCGGTTTATGTTTCCGCTTATGGTTTTGGCCTCAAGTCTCGATGCCGCTTCACAAGAG
>NZ_JBFUGX010000391.1:0-3995 GCF_056402675.1 Polaromonas sp. P3_C2
GCCCAGGGCGTTGTAAGCGTGGTGGTAGTCGGGCTTGAGCTGGATGGCGCGCCGCAGCAGACGTTCCATTTCATCCATCGAACCCAGCTTTTCAGCCATCATGGCCTGGTCGTACAGCAGTTCGGTTTCGTCGGGGTTTTTTGCCAGGGCTTGCGCCAGCACATCATGGGCCAGCTGGTACTGCTTGAACTCACGGAGCAGGCCTACTTCTGCGTTCAATTTCAGCCTTGCGTCCGCAGCGTTGCGTTCGGGGAGCTTGCGGATCAGCTGGCGTCCTTCTTCCAGTTTGCCCTGGCTGGCAAGGATGGAGGCGCGCCGGGTTTGGGCCTGGGTCAGGTCAGCGGAATCTTCAATCCTGGCCAGCCAGCCTTCTGCCGCCGCATAGTCCTTGCGTTTTTCGGCCAGTTGGGACAACGAGAGGTAGGCCTGGGCCAGGCCGCGGTTGCGCTCGCCCTCGGCGGTCTGCTGCTGGGCCAGGGTGACGTAGCGCTCCAGCGAGGTTTGTGCCTGTGCCAGCTGGTTGTCCTGCAATTGCAGGGAGCCCAGCACCAGCCAGCCTTCGGGAAGCTCGGGTTTTTCGCGGGTCACCACTTGCAGCTGGGCGGCGGCTTCGGCGTAGCGCTGGGCATCCAGCAGCGCGCGCGCATAGGCCATCCGCACTTCAGGCAGGGCTTTGGCGTTGCCTTCAAAGTATTTGCGGACCAGATTTTCTGCTTCAGGCTGTTTCGGGTCCATCAGTTCCAGCCCGACCAGGGCCGGGCCTTCGGAGAGCGGGCCTGCAGCCTGCGCGCGCCTGGCTGCCGCAAGCGCGCCGTTGCTGTCGCCGGAGGCCAGCCGCATGCGCCCCACCGTGGTCCAGGCGGCGCTGGCGGTGGCGGGGCTGTTCAGGTAGGTGGCCAACGCTTCTTCGGCCACCGTGCTGGCCAGCTTTTTGTCGGGCACACGCGCGTAAATCCGGGGTACCGCAGTCAATGCCGCAGCGCGTTCCATTTCCGGAGCAAGCCGGATTTCGGTTTGCAGCGGTTCGGTCGTGTCGGCAATTCGGTTCAATGCCACCAGGATCTGCAGGACATAACGGTTTGCCTCGCGCGAGGCGGGCTGCTCTGCCTTCCAGGCCTGGGCTGCCTGCAGTGCGGCATCGCCAGAGCGCGACTGCAGTGCGATGTCCGTAGCGCGCTGGTAGAGCTGCGCATCGCCGGTTTTGCGGGCGGCGTCCAGCATGAGCGCAAATCCTGCGGCGGGCTCGCCTTCCTGCAGGGTCATTTCACCCACCAGCAGCTGGTAAAAAAGGGCACCATCCAGCTGCGATGATGGAGTCGCTTCCTGTGCGGCCTTGGCCTCGACAAGCGTTGAGGGCGCAGCCAGGAGCGGTTCTTCGGTCTGCGCCAGGACCAGGGGAACAGCCAGCCACAGGCCGCTGATGGCAAGGCCAATTTTTTTCTTCATCGAACCATGATAATTGAAGCTTCCCGGCTGCGCTGCCGCTTTACGCCGCGGCCCTGATCTTCGGCTGGCCCACCGCTGTCTTCTTGCGCCATGCAGTAGCGCCCTTATTTACAAAACCATGCCTGAGCTGCCAGAAGTTGAAGTCACCCGGTTGAGCTTTGCGGACCGTATCGCCGGCGCCGTCATTGAGCGCGTCCAGATGGGCAAGCCCCTGCGCTGGCCGCTGGGCTGCGCGCCCCACAAGCTTGCCGGCCAGAAGGTGCTGGCGGTTCGCCGCCGCGGCAAGTACCTTTTGGTGGATCTGAGCAACGGGCTGCTGCTGATCCACCTCGGAATGTCCGGTAGCGTGGCTTTCGGCGACGGTTTCCCCGCCTTGGGCAAGCACGACCACTTTGAAATGGCCACCAGCCGGGGCACTTTGCGTCTGAACGACCCGCGCCGGTTTGGGGCTGTGGTGTATGCCAGCGATGAAGGCGCGCCTGCCGCCCAAAAGCTGCTTGGCCGGCTCGGCGTCGAGCCGCTGACGGACGCTTTTGACTCGGAAAGCTTTCACCGGGCGCTAAAACTGCGGCAAACGGCGATCAAGCAGGTATTGCTGGGCGGGGAGGCCGTGGTTGGTGTCGGCAATATTTATGCGTCGGAAGCCCTGTTCCTGGCCGGAATCCGGCCGACCACCCGGGCAAACCGGATCAGCAAGCCCCGCGCGGCCTTGCTTCACGGGGCGATCCGCCAGGTACTGGCCCAAGCTGTTACAAAGGGGGGGAGCACCCTGAGGGACTTTTCGAATGCACAGGGTGAATCGGGCTATTTCCAGCTGGAAGCCATGGTTTATGACCGCGCCGGCTTGCCCTGCCGGGTGTGCGCAGCACCCGTGAAGACCCTCCGGCAGGGGCAAAGGTCCACTTTTTACTGTGCGAATTGCCAGAAACCTTGAGTCCGTAGACGCGCCAATGGTTCTTTCGGGTTTGCGATGCTATATTGACCGACACACTTTACGGTAGACCGATGTCTTTTAACGAACAATTTGACCAGCACGGCACGTGGCGGCGCGAATTCGCGTTGCGCCTGAAACTGCTTGCAGAGTGGATGAAGGACCATGACCTGCTGGATGCAGCGGTTGAGGAGCGCCTGCAGCGGCTCGAGTCACAGGTACGTTCCGACAAGGTCATGGTCGCCTTTGTGGCCGAATTCTCGCGCGGCAAGTCCGAGCTGATCAATGCGATCTTTTTTGCCGGTTATGGCCGCCGCATCATGCCGGCAAGCGCTGGCCGCACCACCATGTGCCCGACCGAGCTGGGCTACGACGCGGATGTGCCGCCCTGCCTGCGCCTGCTTCCCATCGAGACGCGCCTGCAGAAGCAAGCCCTCATGGAGTGGCGCGCGGTACCTGAAAAATGGACACGGATCGACCTCGACGTGAATGACCCGGCGCAATTGGCGCAGGCGCTCGAAAAAGTGGCCGAAGTCCGCCATGTCACCCAGGACGAAGCCCGCTCTCTTGGTTTCTGGCATGACAGCAGCCCGGAGGACAACCCGCGTGTAGGCGCAGACGGCCTGATAGAGGTGCCCAAGTGGCGCCACGCGCTGATCAATATTGCGCACCCGCTTCTCAAACAGGGCCTGGTCATCCTGGATACGCCGGGTCTCAATGCCATTGGCGCAGAACCCGAACTGACGGTGAGCCTGATCCCCCAGGCCCATGCCGTGGTGTTCATACTGGCCGCCGATACCGGTGTCACCAAGTCCGACCTCGCCATATGGCGCGAGCATTTGATCACCGACGGTGATGGCACCGATGCACGCCTGGTGGTGCTCAACAAGATCGACACCCTTTGGGACGCGTTAAGCACGCCCGAACAAGTACAGGCACAGATCGACAAGCAGCGTGCAACATCTGCCGAAATCCTGGGCCTGCCTGAATCCCAGGTCATTCCCGTATCGGCCCAAAAAGGGCTGGTGGCCAAGGTCACGCGAGACAAGGCCTTGCTGGAGGCCAGCCACCTGCCTGCCCTCGAGCTGGCGCTGGGGCAGGGCGTGATGGGACAGCGCCAAAAAATTCTGCGTACAGCGGTGTCGGGCGGTATCAGCGAACTCCGGACCGAAGCGGGGCGGGCCATGCACATCCGCCGGCGCGATCTGGCCGAACAGATGATTGAGTTGCGTGGCCTGAGAGGAAAGAACGTCTCGGTCATCAAGCACATGCGCAGCCGCATCGAGCAGGAGCAGGCTGAGTTCGACACCAGCGGCTCGAAAATTCACGCGGTACGTTCCGTCCACCTCAAATTGCTCCGTGACGTATTCAATCTGCTCAGCACGCCGACGCTCAAGGCAGAACTGGCCGAGCTGACGCATGCGCTGAAGCAGCCGGGCATCAAGCTGGGCGTCAAGAAGGCTTATGGCCAGACTTTTTCCCGCCTTCGCGAGGGACTGCAGAAGTCACAGATCATGAGCAGTGAAATCCAGTCCATGTTGACTGCATCCTTTCGCCAGCTCAATGCCGAGTTCAGTTTTTCGCTGCAGGCGCCAAAAGAGCCGGAGCTGATCCGCTA
>NZ_JBFUGX010000392.1:0-3994 GCF_056402675.1 Polaromonas sp. P3_C2
GCACGTTGACGAGCTTGTCGTCGATGAAGCGGAAGCAGGTGTTGAACTTCACGCCGGCGAGGGCCAGACTCGCTTCTCGTAGGCAGGTGCCCCAGGGCTTGCCGCTCGGTGCCGCCGCAATGGGTTTGGCGGAGGGAAAGCGCTTGGACACATCAGCCGGCGACATGCCCACTTGCGTGCCGGGCCATAGTTCCTGGGCGTGACTTGCGGCGGCGGCGCAGGCCAATGCGGTAGCGATCAAGGCAAGGCGCGCGGCGGACTCGAACGGTGTGGTGGGGTTCATAGCGGAAGGTGAGTGAGCGAGATTCCCGATTGTCGCAGCGCCTCTGCGTCGCCGGTTAGAAAAGAAAATACCGTTGCGTCATCGGCAGGCTGGTGGCTGGCTCGCAGGTCAGCAGCTGACCGTCTGCGCGTACCAGGTAGGTCTGTGCGTCGACTTCCATCCTGGGCAGATAGGCATTGTGGACCATGTGCTGCTTGCGCACGCCGCGCACGTTTTTCACGGCGCTCACGGTCTTGGCCAGGCCGAAGCGTTCCTTGACGCCAGCGTTCAGCCCCGCTTGCGAGACAAAGGTCAGCGAACCCTTGGCAATCGCGCCGCCGAAGCCGCCGAACATGGGGCGGTAATGCACCGGCTGCGGCGTGGGGATGGAGGCGTTCGGGTCGCCCATGGCCGCCATGGCGATAAAGCCGCCTTTGAGGATGACCGAGGGCTTGATGCCGAAGAAAGCCGGTTTCCACACCACCAGGTCGGCCCACTTGCCCAACTCGACTGAGCCAACCTCGTGCGAGATGCCATGGGCAATCGCTGGGTTGATGGTGTATTTGCTGATGTAGCGCTTGGCGCGGAAGTTGTCGTGGCGGTCGCTGTCACCGGGCAGCTTGCCGCGCTGCAGCTTCATCTTGTGCGCGGTCTGCCAGGTGCGGATGATGACCTCGCCGACGCGGCCCATGGCCTGACTGTCACTGCTCATCATGCTAATGGCGCCCAGGTCGTGCAGCACGTCTTCGGCTGCGATGGTTTCCTTGCGGATGCGGCTTTCCGCAAAGGCCAGGTCTTCGGCGATGCCGGCGTCCAGGTGGTGGCACACCATCAGCATGTCGACGTGTTCGTCGAGCGTGTTGACGGTATAGGGCATGGTGGGGTTGGTGGAGGAGGGCAGGAAGTTCTCTTCGCCGACCACGCGCAGGATGTCGGGGGCATGGCCGCCGCCCGCGCCTTCGGTGTGAAAGGCGCAGAGGCTGCGGCCTTTGGTGGCGGCAATCGTGTTATCGACAAAGCCGGATTCGATAAGCGTGTCGCTGTGGATAGCGACCTGTGTGTCGGTTTCTTCCGCAACATCCAGGCAGTTGCTGATGGCCGCGGGCGTGGTACCCCAGTCTTCGTGCAGTTTCAGGCCGATGACACCGGCGTTGATCTGCTCGTGCAGCGCGGCGGGCAGGCTGGCATTGCCCTTGCCCAGGAAGCCCAGGTTCATCGGGAAGGCGTCGGCTGCCTGCAGCATGCGCTCGATGTTCCAGGGGCCGGGCGTGCAGGTGGTGGCAAAGGTGCCGGTGGCCGGGCCTGTGCCGCCGCCCAGCATGGTGGTGATGCCGGCAGTCAGCGCYTCCTCGATCTGCTGCGGGCAGATGAAGTGGATGTGCGAGTCGATGCCGCCAGCCGTGACGATCATGCCCTCGCAGCTGATGATCTCGGTGCCGGGGCCGATGATCATGTCGACGCCGGGTTGGGTGTCGGGGTTGCCGGCCTTGCCGATGGCGGCGATGCGCCCGCCCTTCAGGCCGATGTCGGCCTTCACGATGCCCCAGTGGTCGATGATGAGCGCGTTTGTCATCACGCAGTCCATCGCGCCTTCGGCCCGGGTTTTTTGCGACTGGGCCATGCCGTCGCGAATCGTCTTGCCGCCGCCGAATTTGACTTCCTCGCCGTAGCTGCCGGCGCGCAGCGTGTAGTCGGCTTCGACTTCGACCACCAAATCCGTATCGGCCAGCCGCAGCCGGTCACCGACGGTGGGGCCGAACATTTCCGCGTAGGCGCGGCGTCCAATTGTTGCCATCAAAGTGCTCCCTGCACGAGTCCTCGGAATCCGTAAACCTTGCGGTCGCCTGCGAATTCCACCAGTTCCACCGTGCGCTGCTGCCCCGGCTCGAAGCGCACGGCCGTGCCCGACGCGATGTTCAGCCGCATGCCGCGCGCGGCGTCGCGGTCAAAGCCAAGCGCGCCGTTGGTTTCGGCAAAGTGGTAGTGCGAGCCGACCTGTATGGGCCGGTCGGCCGTGTTCTGCACAACGACGGTCAGCGTGCGCCGGCCTGCATTGAGTACGTGGTCGGGGCCGTCGGTGATGAGTTCGCCGGGAATCATGGTGCGCCTCAGGCCAGTTGGGCGAGCAGGGTCACGCCGAAGAGGGCGACGGCGGCGCCAGCCGCGCGCGGCAGCCAGACGCTGGCACTGCGCAGCGCCCAGCCCGCACCCAGGCCCGCCAGGTGCAGCAGCAGCGTCGCGGCCAGCATGCCCGACAGCGTGGCCCAGGCGCTGGGTGCCCCGGCGAGTTCATAACCATGGGCAAGACCGTGGAAGACGGCGAACACACCAACGACGAGCGCCGCCGCAATGCCGGGCACATGCCAGCGCGTCACGACCAGCAGGCCGGTGACCAGCAGCGAAGCCGCGATCATGGGCTCGACGGCGGGAATCTCCAGACCCTGCAGGCCCAGCAGGGCGCCTGCCAGCAGCATGCCGGCAAAGCCCAGCGGACCCCACAGCAATTCGGGGCCGGCGCGTCGAGCGACCAGGGCGCTCCACAGGCCCACGGCCACCATGGCCGCAAGGTGGTCCATGCCTGTCAGCGGGTGGATGAAGCCGCTGAAGAAAGCACTGGCGTGGTCGTGCACCGCAGCGCCGGATTGATGATCAATATGGGCGCTGGCGCCCGCCGATATTGCGCAAGCAGCTATCAAAAAAAGAGCGTTTTTGGTTTTGATTTGCATGGTGGCGATCTCGGGTAATGCTTAAACAATGGGCTGGTGCACGGTGACCAGCTTGGTACCGTCGGGAAAAGTCGCTTCGACCTGGATGTCGGGGATCAGCTCGGGGATGCCGTCCATCACATCGGCGCGGGTCAGCACCGTGCGGCCCTCGCTCATCAGCTGGGCGACGGATTTGCCGTCGCGCGCACCTTCCATGACGGCGGCGCTGATGAGGGCTACGGACTCGGGGTAGTTGAGCTTGAGGCCGCGGGCGCGGCGCCTTTCGGCGAGCAGGGCAGCGGTAAAAATAAGGAGCTTGTCTTTTTCTCGGGGCGTCAATTCCATGGGGCTCTCTCAGGGCAGGCTGCCGGCTTGGGGATGCTTGCCGGGGTGCAAGAATGGTGCCATAAGAAACGTGAGCCACCAAGGCCGCCCCGGGCAGGATGCATGGCACAGAACATGCACCTGAAGACGGTCAATCACTCCGCGCCCGGCGCATCTGCCCACCCTATGGACGCCCCGCTCACGCCCCAGCTGCCGCCACTGCCGCCCGAAGCGGCCGGGGCCGCGCCTTTGGCGGCAGAAGCGCCGCCGCTGCAGCGCATCATCAAGGTCAGGCGCGACTACAACAGCTGGGTGGCCAGCGAAACCATGGAAGACTACGCGCTGCGTTTCACGCCGCAGCGCTTTCGCAAGTGGTCCGAGTGGCGGGTTGCCAACACCGCGTTCGGCGCGGCTTCTTTCCTGATCCTTGAAGCCGTGGGCGCCACGCTGCTGGTGAAGTACGGGTTTACCAACGCCTTCTGGGCGATCATGGCCACCGGGCTCATCATTTTCATGGCGGGCCTGCCCATCAGCATTTACGCGGCGCGCTATGGCGTCGACATGGACCTGCTGACRCGCGGCGCCGGTTTTGGCTATATCGGCTCCACGCTGACCTCGCTGATCTACGCCTCGTTTACCTTTATCTTTTTCGCGCTGGAAGCGGCGGTCATGGCTTACGCGCTGGACCTCGCCCTGGGTATCC
>NZ_JBFUGX010000393.1:0-3987 GCF_056402675.1 Polaromonas sp. P3_C2
CATCAGGAAAGGGCTGCGCCCCACATGGATGTCGAGCTGCAACAGCGGCGAAGCACGCGCCACCTGTGCCAGCAGCGTCGGCAGCATGGTGTCGGCCACGTCGTGCGGCGCGCCTATGCGCAATACACCCTCCAGGTTGCCTTGCTGCAGGCTGCGCAAGGCATCGTCATTGATGGCCAGCAGGTGACGCGCGTAACCGAGCAGCTTTAACCCATGCGGCGTCAGGCGCTTCTGGCGCCCATGCTTTTCAAACAGCGGATGGCCGATCTGGTCTTCCAGGCGCTGCATTTGTTGCGTCACCGCCGACTGTGTTTTGCCCAGCTGGATGGCGGCACCGGCAAAGCTGTCCTGCTCGTCGATGGCCATCAGGGCCCGCAGCAATTCCAGGTCAAGGGTTTTCATTCAAAGAGTTCGACAGGATTTACTTATTACAAATACTAATGTATTTATCTCTATTTCTGAGTTGTTTCAAGAATACGCCTTGACTATATTAGGCTCAATAAACCGAAACCTCACTCAGGAAAATCTCCATGAACGCAGCAGCACAGCGTAGCCAGGTGGTTGGCGCCGCCATTCAAAACATTAAAATTATTGTTGGGAGCGGTGAAGCAAATCGCCAGTCGCTGGCCAAAGTGCTCGCGGTCTTGAACCAGCTGGCCGGCCAGAAGGAGCTGTGGAGTGCCACGGATTTCGCTGCGCCCGAAAGCCCCGAACTGCAGGCGCGCTACCTGATCGCTGAAGACGCCGACCAGAGCTTCGCGCTTTACCTCAACGTGATGCGCCCCGGCAAACGCATCGTGCCGCACAACCACACCACCTGGGCCTGCATCAGCGCGGTGGAAGGCAGCGAGCTCAACCGGGTGTACGAACGCCAGGACGATGGCTCGGTGCCGGGCAAGGCGCAGCTCAAGGAGGTCAACGCCGTGGTGGTCGAGCCCGGCACGGGCATCGCCCTGATGCCCGAAGACATCCACTCGGTGGAGATCCCGGCCGGTCAGGTGATACGCCACTTGCACATGTATGGCCGCGCGCTTGAAACGCTGAACACCCGCACCGGCTACGACCTGGAAAAAGGTACGTACGAAACCATGGGCATCGGCGTGCAGACACGCCGCTGACCCCCGCGCACCCTTACCCCCTTCCCTGAATTTCCGAACCTACACGCCCCCTATCCCATGACACGTTTTGTAGACGCGGCCACGCTGAAAGCCTGGCTGCACGAYGGCGCGGAAATCGCCCTGTTTGATGTGCGCGAGCAYGGCCAGTACGGCCAGTCGCATTTGTTTTACGGCATCCCYCTKCCCTACAGCCGGCTTGAACTGGACGCACCGCGCCTGGCGCCGCGCCGCAGTGTGCGGTTGGTGGTTTATGACACCGACGGCAGTGGCGCAGCACCTTTGGCCGCGCGCCGCTTCAGCGCACTCGGCTACAGCGACGTGCAGGTGCTGCAGGGCGGCACAACCGGCTGGCAAGCCGCCGGTTTCCCTCTGTTTGCCGGCGTCAACGTACCGTCCAAGACCTTCGGCGAGCTGGCCGAACAGGTCTATCACACGCCCCGCGTCAGCGCGACCGAACTTGCGGCCATGCTGGAGCGGCAAGACGACGTGGTGGTGCTCGACGGCCGGCCGTTTTCGGAATTCCGCAAGATGAACATCCCGACGGCGATCAGTTGCCCGAACGGCGAGCTGGCCCTGCGCATCCGCGACCTGGTACCCAGCGATAACACCCACATCGTGATCAACTGCGCAGGCCGCACTCGCAGCATCATAGGCGCGCAAACGCTGATCAACCTGGGCCTGCGCAACCCTGTATCGGCGCTGGAAAACGGTACCCAGGGCTGGTACCTGGCAGACTTCAAACTCGAGCACGGCGGCACGCGCCGCTACAAGGACTCGGCCCAGCCCACAGAGCCTGCCGGCATGCGTGCGGCGGCCCAGGCGCTTGCAAAGCGTTTCGAGGTACCTGTCGTCGACGCACAGACTGTGCACGGCTGGGCAGGCGACGCGACGCGCACGCTCTTTTTGTGCGATGTTCGCAGCCCCGAAGAATTTGCACGCGGCAGCCTGCCGGGCGCGCAGCACACGCCGGGCGGCCAGCTGATCCAGGCCACCGACCAGTATGTGGGCGTGCGCCAGGCCCGGCTGGTGCTGTTCGATACGGACGGCATACGCGCCCTGACGGTCGCCAGCTGGCTGCGCCAGCTGGGCCACGACGCCAGCGTGCTGGACCAGGGCCTGGCCAGTGGTCTGGCGCTGCCCGCCACGGCGCCCGTGGCCCTGCCCGCGCTGCCCGCCACCACCGCGCAGGCCCTGTCGGCCGGGCTGGCCGATGGCACCGTGGCCGCCATCGACCTGCGGCCCAGCATGCAGTTTCGCCAAAACCATATCGCGGGCACATGCTGGTCCATACGGCCTCGCCTGGCACAGGCGCTGGCCGGTGAACACCGCCCGGTGGTGCTGGTTGCCGACGAGTCCGCTGTGGCCGCCTGCGCGGCCGTTGACCTCCAGGCACTGGGCCTGAAAGCCAGCCTGCTCGAGGGCGGCCTCGATGCCTGGCGCGCCGCCGGCTTTGCGCTGCAGGCCACTGACAACATCCCGGCCRACAGCGACTGCATCGACTACCTTTTCTTCGTGCATGACCGGCACGACGGCAACAAGGAAGCTGCCCGCCAGTACCTGGCCTGGGAAGTGAACCTGATCGGGCAGTTGGACGCGCTGGAACTGAAGGCATTCCAGTTGCCCGATGCCGCGGCCGCCCACCCCGCGTAATACTGATTTGGCCCCGCGCCGCCTCATTTTTTTTATTCATCTTTTGCCCCAATTCATTCAGGAGCCCCCATGCTTGCCAAACTGAAGTTCACCGCAGCCACACTGTGCTGCGCCCTCCTCTCCGTACACGGCGCCCCCTCAGCCCAACCCATGCCGCAGGTCGGCGGCTTCCCGAACCAGGCCATCAAGTTTGTGTCGCCTTTCCCGGCCGGCGGCGGCAATGACGCCACGACGCGCTTCGTGACGAGCCGCCTGTCCGACATCACCGGACAGAGCGCCATCGTCGACAACCGCGGCGGCGCCGGCGGCAACATAGGTGCCAAGGCCGTGGCCGACGCCAAGCCGGACGGCTACACCGTGCTCACAGGCCAGGTCTCGTTGATGGCCGTCAATCCCTCGCTGTATGCCTCGCCGGGTTTTGACCCGCTGAAAAACTTCCTGCCCATCACCCAGATCAATGCCGCGCCGCTGGTGCTGGTAGTGGCCAGCAACTCGCCCCTGAAAAGTTTTGCCGACCTCGCCGCGCAGACCAAAGCCCCAGGCGGGCGAGTCACCTATGCCACGCCCGGCAATGGCACACTCTCGCACCTCGTCGGCGTGGTTCTGGAAAAAGACAGCGCCATCAGCATGACCCACGTGCCCTACAAGGGCGCGGCGCCCGCCATCACCGACCTGCTGGGCGGCCAGGTAGACGTGCTCATTACCTCCACCGCCTCGGTGTCCAGCTTCATCCAGAACGGCAAGATGCGCGCCCTGGCCGTCACCAGCCCGCGCCGCATCGGCGTCTTCACCAAGGTGCCGACGCTGGAAGAGCTGGGCTACCGCAACACCACCTTTGAAGACTGGTACGGTTTCTTCGCACCGGCGGGCACGCCGCCCGAACGCGTGGCCTACCTGCACGACAGCATCGTGCGCTCGCTCAAGTCGCCGGAAGTCAGCAAGCTGATCACCGATGGCGGCAGCGAAGTGGTAGGTAACACACCGGCAGCTTTTACCGCGCAGCTCAAGGCAGACATCGCCCGCTGGTCGCGTGTCGTCAAGCTCTCGGGCGCCAAGCTAGACTGATCCCGGATTCATCAAACCTTCCCGACATGAGCAAAAAAACACCACCGGCCATCTCATCCAACGCGTCACCCCTGACCCGCCTGGTTCACGCCGGCAAGAAGCCGGCCTATGAAGGCGGCCGGCCGGTCAACCCGGCCGTGGTGCGTGCCAGCAC
>NZ_JBFUGX010000394.1:0-3977 GCF_056402675.1 Polaromonas sp. P3_C2
GCTGGAGCGCGCGGCCCGCATTGTGTTTGTGACCTGCAAAAACTGGTTTGCACCGGCCGAGAACCGGGAAGTCAGCCACCGCACACGTCTCTAACGGCGCGGCCGCCTGACACACATCCCCTGCAAACCCTGCCGCTACTGCACGTCACGCATCCACAAGGTTTCTTTTCACCGGTTCAGGCTTATGCACACCACCCTTATTGATCTGTTGCTGGAATACGAGGTCATTCACCCCGCCCATTTCCTGTTTCACATCGAGGCGGCTTTTCACGAAGGCCACCATGTTGTGGAAGAGCGGCTGACCATCACGCCCAGCATGAAGGTGCGGAACTTTTCGGATGAGCGCAGCGGCAACCGCTTTATCCGCCTGGATGCTCCCAAGGGCGTGCTTTCGGTGAACTACCATGCGCGCGTGGAGCTGCACCCGGCCCCGGTGCCTCTGCACCTGGACGAAACCCCTGTGACGGCGGTGCCGGACGAAGTGCTGCGCTACCTGATGCCCAGCCGCTATTGCGAATCCGACGTCATGAGCCGTGCCGCGCAGCAGCTGTTTGGCCACTTGCCGCCGGGCATTGGCAGGGTGCGTGCCATCGAGGCCTGGATTCACGACTCGATTGGCTACTTGCCGGGCTTTAGCAATTCCACCACGACCGCGCAGGAGGTGTTTGTGCAGCGCGCGGGTGTCTGCCGTGACTTTGCGCACCTGGGCATCACGCTGTGCCGGGCCTTGAATATTCCCGCACGGCTGGTGGTGGGGTATGTGCACTTTGACGAGCCGCCGGAAGATTTCCATGCCGTGTTTGAAGCCTGGCTGGAGGGGCGATGGGTGATTTTTGACCCGACACGCATGGCGCCTATCGACCGCCTGGTGCGTGTGGGCACGGGCCGCGACGCCAAGGACGTGGCCTTTGCCACCATTTTTGGCGGTGTGCAGATGCTGCGCAAGGAACTCTCGATCACCGAGGGAGACATCCTGCCTGGCGTTTCAACGGGGGTGCATTCGCCCGCGCTGACCGTGGTCACGGTTTAGCCCGCAGGTGCCGCCATGACTGCYGCGTTGCGGCGCTTCAGCACAAGCAGCCCGAACAGCGTGGCCGTGATGTACATGCTGAAGGAGTAAATCGCCGCCGGCAGGGCCAGCTGGAAGTTGTTCAGCACGGCCAGCGCAATGAAGATGGCCAGCGTTGCGTTGTGAATGCCGATCTCGTAGCTGATGGCGGTCGAGATGGGTTTGTCCAGGCCCGTGGCCCGCGAGACGTAGTAACCGGCCAGCAGGCTCACCAGGTTGAAAGCCAATACCGCCGGGCCGATCGCGGCGAAGGTGGTGGTGAGTGACTGCCACTCCTTGACGACTGCGCCTATGGCCACCACGGCCAGCACGATGATGCTGAAAATCTTGGTCGGGTTTTCGCTGCGTGCGGCCCAGGCGGGTTTGCGCATGCGCAGCCACATGCCGATGGCCACCGGCACCAGCACGATGATGATCACTTCCACCACCTTGCCGAACTGCAGCGGCACGACCTGGCCTGTTTTGGCGAAGGTGTCGATCGCCCAGTTGGCGATCACCGGCATGGTGACGATGGACAGCAGCGTGTTAATGGCGGTCAGCGAGATGTTCATCGCCACGTTGCCGCCGAAGAGGTGGCTGAACAGGTTGGCCGAGATGCCACCGGGTGAGGCAGCCAGCAGCATCAGCCCCACCGCAAAGAGCGGCGGCACATTCAGCAGCACGATGATCGCGTAGCAGGCGACTGGTAGCACGATGACCTGCAGCACCAGCGCCACCGCCACGGCCTTGGGGTATTTGAGCAGGCGGGTGAAGTCCTCGACCTTCAGGGTCATGCCCAGGCCGAGCATGACCAGCGCGAGCGCCGCGATCAGCAGCTGCGCGACGACAGGTGAGCCGTTCATGACTTGTAGCTTTCGTCGAGTTTGTCGAGCTTGCGTATCAGTGACGGCCAGACAAAAGCACCACCCAGGCCGCCGGTCTGCACGCGCATGGCCTCGGCCACACCTTTGACGATCAACGGGTTGACCTCGGTGAGTTCGCCCCCGGCCTGCGCGTCGAGCTGGATGCGACAGGTGTTCTCGAAGGTGTACATGCTGAGGAAAGCGTCGGCAATCGTTTTGCCGACGACCAGCAGGCCGTGGTTGCGCAGCATCAGGAAATTGGCCTTGCCCAGGTCGGCCTGCAGGCGTGGTTTTTCATCGTCGCGGAAGGCCACGCCTTCATACGCGTGATAGGCGAGGGACGCCAGCACGAAAGTGGACTGCTGGCTGATGGGCAGCACGCCGCACTTTTGCGCGCTCACGGCCACCCCGGCGCGCGTGTGGGTGTGCAGCACGCAGCCGGCATCGGCGCGCGCTTCATGCACAGCGCTGTGAATCACAAAGCCTGCCGGGTTCACCGGGAAGGGCGTATCAATGACCTTGTTGCACTGGCCGTCGACCTTGACCAGGCTGGAGGCCGTGATCTCGTCGAACATCAGGCCGTAGGGGTTGATCAGGAAATGGTGGTTGCCCGCGCCGGAAATGGATTCGGGCAGCTTGGCGCTGATGTGGGTAAAGACCAGGTCGCTCCAGCCGTAGAGGGCGACGAGGCGGTAGCAGGCGGCGAGGTCGCAGCGCAGTTGCCATTCTTCAGCGCTGACGACTTCCTTGAGGGAGGGGATATGCATGGGGATGGTCTCCGTGGTGTGTATGAATAAAGGTGCTCTCTCGGCACGAACTGCTCACGATACGTGGGTGCTTGACGGGGAACTGTCAAAAATTTGACAATTGGTCGCATGCCTGTCGTTCCGAAGACACCTTCGCCCCTTTCACCGCTCTCACCGCCATCCTTGCTTGCCCGCATGTCGGCCAACCCGTGGTTTGGCGCGCTGCCGGCGATGGACCGCCAGGCGCTGCTCGCCTCTGCCGAGGTGCTGCGCCTGCGGCCCGGTGAAATGCTGTTTCGCCAGGGCGATGCGCCCGGCGGTTTTTATGGCTTGCTCGGCGGCCTGTTGAAAATCTCCTCGCTGCGTGAGGACGGGCGCGAGGCGATTCTGGTGGTGCTGGAAGCGGGCAACTGGATCGGCGAGATCTCGCTGATGGATGGCGAGCCGCGCACGCACGATGCCACGGCCTTGTCTGCGGTGGAGGTACTGGTGGTGCCGCAGGCGGCTTTTACCTTGCTGATGCAGGGCGCGCCGTTTGCGCGGGCCATTGCCGGCTTGCTGGCGGCGCGCGTGCGTTCGCTCTACGGCATGGTGGAAGACGCCGCCTTGCGTTCGACCCGCGCCCGCGTGGCGCGCCGCCTGCTGCTGCTGGCGCGCGGCGATGCCACGATGGCATTGAAGGCGCGGCCGGTGGTGCGGGTTTCGCAGGAGGCGCTGGCCATGATGCTGGGCATCAGCCGGCAAACGCTGTCGGTCGAACTCAAGGTGATGGTGCAGCGTGGCGCCATCGCGCTCGGTTACCGCTGCATTGAAATTGTTTCGCCTGCGCGGCTGGAGGCGTTGGGCAACGTATCGCGCTAGGGCGGGTTCAATGCCGGCCGGGCCGCGTGTCGTTTTCCAGCCGGGCCAGCCAGACCATCGCGCTTCCCGCGTCGGCGCCACACATCTCGGCAGACGCCATGAGCTGCCCGCACACCGCAGGCCGTTCGGGCTGGCCAAAAATGAGGCAGCGGTTGGCGGTGTCGAGCTGCACGCAGCGCACGCCCGCCGGCTTGCCGTGGGGCATGCCGGGTATGGCGGAGCTGATGGAGGGCGCGATGCAGCAGGCGCCGCAGCCGGGACGGCAGTTCATGGTTGGTGGTCTGCTATGAAAAATATAGCTGCTCGCGCAGATTCCTMTTGGGCTGGAGCCGTATTTGGTGCTTAAAAAAGGCCTGTGGGACCGTTTGTGGCGCAAAATCAGTCGGGTTTGATCTTTGCCCGTGCCGCCACTTCTTTCCAGCGCGCCTGCTCGGTCTTGATGAAGGCACCGTACTGCGC
>NZ_JBFUGX010000395.1:0-3976 GCF_056402675.1 Polaromonas sp. P3_C2
CTCGCCACGGGATGCCGTACGCCAGGGGCTGGCCTACCTGTCAGAGGATCGCAAGCACGACGGGCTGGCACTGAAGATGAATGTGGCGCAAAACATCACACTGGCCCACATGGAAGCCGTGTCCAATCGTGCGGGCATGATCCAGTTTGCCAAGGAGCAGGATGCCGCACGCCACTACATTGGCGCACTCGACATCCGCACGCCCAGCAGCAGCCAGATCGTGCGCCTGCTCTCGGGGGGCAACCAGCAGAAGCTCGTGATCAGCAAATGGCTGTTCCGTCAATCACGCGTGCTGTTCTTTGACGAGCCCACACGCGGCATTGATGTGGGCGCCAAGTACGCGATCTACCAGTTGCTGGACCAGCTCGCAGGGCAGGGCATCGGCGTCGTGATGATCAGCTCCGAGCTGCCCGAAATCATGGGGATGACCGAYCGTGTCGCGGTCTTCCATGAAGGCCGCCTGGTCACCATCCTCCCCACCCGCGAGACCCATCAGGAGGAGGTCATGCACTACGCCTCCGGCCGCAGCGTGCCGCCCCTGCAAGCCGACCAGCTGACCCACTGAACCCTCCAAGACTTCTTTCCCGAACCACACCATGACCGAACAACAACAAGACCTGTTTCAGAAATTTGCCGCGCTGGCCAGCTTGCTGGGACTCATCGCCATCTTCTCGTTCACCAGCAACGCCTTCTTCAGCGTGGGCAATGGCATGACCGTGGCGCTCCAGGTGACGTCCATTGCCTACCTCGGCATCGCAGCGACCTGCGTGATCATCACCGGCGGTATCGACCTCTCGGTAGGTGCCATCCTGGCACTGTCCGGCGTCGTGGCCGCAATGCTGGTCAAGGCGGGCGCGCCCGTGCCGCTGGGCATGTTTGCCGGCCTGCTGGTCGGTGCCCTGTGCGGGCTGATCAACGGCCTGTGTGTGACGGTGCTCAAACTGCCGCCCTTTATTGCCACCCTGGGAATGATGCTGGTGGCACGCGGCGTGGCCTTGCAGCTGACCGATGCCCGCGCCATCAGCGGCCTGGGCGACAGCTTTGCGGAACTGGGCAACGGAGCCTTGTTCCGCATCGTCAATATCGGTGCGGACGGCTTCCCCGATGTGGTGTTCGTCGGCATTCCCTATCCCGTGGTGCTCATGGTCGTGCTGGCGCTGGCCGTCTCCGTCCTGCTTAACCGTGCCACGCTGGGCCGCCATCTGTACGCCATCGGCTCCAACCTGGAAGCCGCCCGGCTCTCGGGCGTGAACGTCAACGGCGTGACGCTGTTTGCCTATGTGCTTTCCGGTTTGCTGGCCGGGCTGACCGGTTGCGTGCTGATGTCACGCCTGGTCACGGCCCAGCCCAGCGAGGGCCTGATGTACGAACTTGATGCTATTGCCGCCGCGGTGATAGGCGGGACCTCGCTCACGGGTGGTGTGGGCACGGTGTCGGGCACCGTCATTGGTGCGTTCGTGATTGGCATCCTGCGCAACGGTTTGAACATGAGCGGCGTGTCCGCTTTCACCCAACAAATTCTGATTGGCGTCGTCATCCTGCTGGCCGTATGGATCGACCAGATGCGCCATCGCAAGTGATCCCTACCGGCAGGGCTTACCGGGACTTCGAGAGACAACCTCCACAACCACTACCCATGAGGAAAGAAATGAAAAAATTTGTCCACACACTGATCGCAGCCGCCCTGGTGGCTGCGTCGTCGATGGCTATGGCCGCCGACAAGGAAATTGCCGTTATCGTGAAGACCGCCAACTCGGACTTCTGGCAAAACGTGAAGAAGGGTGCCAACGCTGCCGTGGGAAATCTCAAGGGCTACACCGCCACCTTCCAGGGCGCAGCATCCGACACCGACCTGGCCGGGCAGGTGGCCCTGGTGGAAAACGCCGTGAACCGCAAGGTCGCCGGCATCGTGCTGGCCCCGTCGGATCCGGATGCCTTGATCCCCGCCATGAAAAAAGCCTGGGAAGCCAAGATTCCTGTGGTGTTGATTGACTCCGCCGCATCGGATTCCGGCAAGGCTTACTACCAGTCCTTCCTGGCCACCGACAACAAGACTGCCGGAGAAATGTCCGCCAAGACGCTGATCGAGAAAGTCGGTACCACCGGCAAAATTGCCGTCATGTCCTACACCGCGGGCTCGGGCTCCGAAATCGGCCGCGTGGGAGGTTTCACCGACTACATCAAGAAGCATTCCAAGCTGCAGATCGTGGGCCCCTTCTACTCCAACTCGCAGATGGGTACCGCACTGAACCAGACCACCGACGTGCTGGCCGCCAACCCCGACCTCAAGGGCATCTTCGGCGCCAACGAACCCACCGCTATCGGCATGGGCCGCGCACTGGTTCAGTCGGGCAAAGCCGGCAAGGTGGTGGCCATCGGCTTTGACGGCAACTCCGACCTGCAAGGCTTTGTGAAAGACGGCACCATCGAGGCGATTGCCGTGCAAAGCGCCTTTGAAATGGGCAACCTGGGTGTGAAGACCGTGGCGGAAATCGTGGCAGGCAAGAAAGTACCCGCCTTCCGCGATACCGGTGTGCTGATGGTGACCAAGAAAAACATCGACACACCCGCTGCCAAGAACGTTCTCTACTAAACCGCTCCAACCCAAGGATCCCTCCGGCACCGGCTGCCGGAGGATGGGTATATGCACACCACGGATCTGAAACTCCTTCCCCGCGTGGACCTGCGGCTGACTGCCCTGGGCCTGGGCTGCTCGCAAATGGGCGGCCTGTACCGTGCCACCAGTGCCCGCGAGGTGGAGGAAGTCTTTGCCTGCGCCTGGGCGGCCGGCGTGCGCTATTTCGACACGGCACCCTACTACGGCTACACCCGCTCCGAGCACCGCCTGGGCGCCCAGCTGGCCGACTGCCCCCGCCATGAGTATGTCGTCAGCACCAAGGTGGGCCGCCTGCTGCGCCCCGATGCCAGCGTGGGTCCTGGCGATGGAGGTTGGGCCAACCCCTACCCGTTTCGCCCGCAGTATGACTACAGCTACAGCGGCGTAATGCGCTCATTCGAGGACAGCCAGCAACGGCTGGGCCTGGCCCATATCGACATCCTGTACGTACACGACATCGGCCGCGACACCCACGGCGAACAGCATGCGCATTATTGGCAACAACTGACCACGGGGGGCGGCTTCCGCGCGCTGGACGAATTGCGCGCAAGCGGTGCCACCAAGGCAGTGGGCCTGGGCGTGAACGAATGGCAGGTGGTGATGGACAGCATGCAGGAGTTCGACCTGGACTGCACCATGCTGGCCGGGCGCTACACCCTGCTGGAGCAGGACTGCATCACCCCCTTTCTGGGCGACTGCATGCGCCGCGGCAACGCCATCGTGGTGGCCGCGCCGTTCAACTCCGGCGTCCTGGCGGGCAACACCAAATTCAATTATGCGGAAGCCCCGCCCGCCGTGGTGGCGCGCGTGCAAGCGCTGGCGCTGACCTGCGAGGAATTCGGCGTGCCCTTGCAGGCCGCCGCACTGCAGTTTCCACTGGCGCACCCTGCGGTTGTGTGCTGCGTCACCGGCACCCGCACCGCAACCCAGCTGCAACAGAACGTCGCGTGGCTGGAGACGCCCATTCCCGCCACGCTGTGGCAGGCCCTGCGCAGCCGCGACCTGCTGCATCCCGATGCGCCAGTACCAGCCTGAGGAAGACCCCATGCTGATCGACGCGCACCCGCATTTCTGGAATCTGGCAAACCGCACTGGCCACTGGCCGCCATCTTTGGCGGCAATGCGCGCCGCCTGTACCACCTTGGCCAACATATAGACGGAAATTGATATGCAACGAATGGGATGGGTCATTGGTATCGACCCCCGGCACATCGCCGAATACAAGCGCCTGCACGCGGCCGTCTGGCCCGCTGTGCTGCAGCGCATTCACCAATCGCAGGTGCGCAACTACAGCATTTTTCTGCGAGAGCCGGAAAACCTGCTGTTCGGCTACTGGGAATACCACGGCCGGGACTTTGA
>NZ_JBFUGX010000396.1:0-3976 GCF_056402675.1 Polaromonas sp. P3_C2
GGCAAAGGCCGCGCCTGTTCCCAGGCTGATCAGGGTCCACATGTTCGGGCTGCGGTGGGCGACTGACTGCGCGCCACGCACAAAGAAGGGCCAGCCTGCCCACAATACGACCGGCAGGCTCAGCACCAGTTCTATCCAGCTCTGGACAGTCATGTCGAACCAGCCGAGCTGGTGGCCGAACATGGCCAGGACCGTCACCATCATGCTCAACGGCAGCGTCCACCAGAAGCGGCGCGTGAAAGATAGCAATTCCGGATTCTCATCCTCGTCGAGGCTGGGCATGACAGGCTCCAGCGTCATACCGCAGATCGGGCAATTGCCCGGGTGATCCTGCCGGATTTCCGGATGCATGGGGCAGGTATAGACCGTGCCGCCGGCCACCGTGGTATCGCCATGGACGGTTGGCGTTGCAGCGCCGACGGCCGCCGTGCTGGACCCGTGAGAAGCTTGAGATGAGTGAGATGAGTGAGGAGAGTGGGCGTGGTTCATGAAGGGCATCCTTTCCCGCGTTGCAGGCTTGAAAATCAGGCATCGAGGAAAGATAAACCCTCCCATAGGGGAAAGGTCAAGCCCGCCGTTGGCATCTCCTGGAGTCGCAGCGCTCCGCCCCTGGCGACGCTGTAAAACTCAGGGTTTGGCTGGAACCGGAGGCAGGCGGTCCATCATCATCTGCATCATGGACTGCATCATTTCCATGCGTTTTTCCATCATCTGTTGGCGCGCGGCCGGGTCGTTGCCTGGGCCCTGCATGTTGCCCATCATCCCGCCCATGCCACCCATCATGCTCATGCCTTCCTGCATGAGTTTGTGGTGTTCAGCCATCAGGGCACTACGTTCTTCGGGGGTTTTTGCGCGCGTCATGCGGTCGTGCATGGTGCGCATGGCTTTCATGTGCTCGTCCATACGCACCATCGGCATGGGTTGACCTGGAGCAGCCGCCGACGCGCCAGGGTGGTGCGCTGCATGGTCGGTGGGTGTCTGGGCACAGCCGGCCAGGCCGAGGGTGGCGGCGGTAGCGAGAATGGAAATCAGGCGTATTGACATGGTGGTGAACTCCAGAAGAGGAGCGCCCAGTCTATTGATACGACGGGGTTTGCGGGCCACGTTTTGCGGCCTGCATGATCCATGTCAACTGCGCAGGCAATTTTGGCCCTGCTTACGCGGGATGGCTGACCCTAGACGGGCACGGTGTAGTTCAGCGTCATCCGACCGCCATCCACCACCACGATCTCACCGGTGATGTAGCTCGCGGCGTCGCTGGCCAGGTAGGCCACCGTGTCGGCGATCTCCGAGGGCTCGCCGAGGCGCTTCATGGGCGTGCGGCTCATGATCTTGGCCTTGGCCTCGTCGCTGGTGAGCACAGCCCTGGCGGCCAGTTCGGTGGCGATAGTGCCGGGCGCAACCGCGTTGACGCGCACGCCCTGGCCTGCCAGCGACAGCGCCATCACGCGCGTGAGCTGGTTGATGCCGCCCTTGCTGACGTTGTAGCTGGCAATGGTGGGAATGGCGAGCACGCCGTTGACCGAACTCATGTTGACGATGCTGCCCTTGCCGGCGGCCGCCATCACGCGCGCCACGGCCTGCCCGACCAGGAAGGAGCCCTTGAGGTTGATGCGCAGTACGGCGTCGAAGTCGGCTTCCGTCACGTCCAGAAACTCTGCGGCCTTGAAGATGCCGGCATTGTTGACCAGCACGTCGATGCGGCCGTGCGCGGCCACGGTGCGAGCCACCAGCGCATCGACCTGAGCCTTGTCGCCCACGTCGCAATGAACATACAGGCCGCCGAGTTCTGCGGCCAGCGCTGCGCCGCGCGTGTCGTCTATATCGGCGATGACGACCTGGGCTTGCTCACGCGAAAAACGCCGCGCGCAGGCCTCACCGATGCCTTGGGCACCGCCGGTGACGACGCAGACGCGGCCCGCCAGTCCGAACGATACCTGGGCAGTATCTGTAGATGAAATAATGCTCATGCCCTTATGGTACCAGCGCAAGCAGCTATGAATTCCATAGCAGATTCGGAGACCTGAGTGGCGGAAGAACCTGGTTTGTAGAGTGCCGATCCGATGCCGAAACCGTTCGCGCCCGCGGCAAGGTAGGGCGCCATATTGGCGGGCGTGATGCCGCCGACCGGCAGTACTGCGGCTTGCGCGGGCAGTACCGCGCGAAGGGCTTTCACGACCGCCGGGGTGATCATTTCGGCCGGGAAAATCTTCAGCCCTGTCGCGCCCGCTTCGAGCGCAGCAAATGCCTCGCTGGCAGTCATGATGCCGGGCAGGCACACCAGGCCGAGGCGGACAGCTTCGCGCACCACCGCCGGGTTGAAATTGGGCGAAACGATGAGCTGGCCACCCGCGGCGTGCACGTCACGCACCGCCTCAGGTGTCAGCACCGTGCCGGCACCAACCAGGGCCTGCGGAAAAGCGCTGGCCATGGCGGCAATGCTGTCCAGCGGCTGGGGTGAATTGAGCGGAATTTCGATCAGCGTCCAGCCCGTGGCAACGAGTGCCTGGCCGACAGGCAGGGCCTCTACCGGCGTCAGCCCGCGCAGGATGGCCACCAGGGGGAGGGCGCCGAGGGCCTGGGAGAATTTTTGGTGTGCGTTGTTCATGGTGTTCTGTGGGTTGAGACGCAATACTGCGCCGGTCAGGCCAGGGTATCGGCGATGGCGCGCAGGCCGCGCCAGGTAGCACCCGCACCCACGCGCTTCACGGGCACGCCGAAGTGGACAAGTGCCTGTTCGTAGCGCGCCGTGAGCGCCTCGGCGCCCATCACCACCACGGGCTCGCCGCGCGGCAGTGCCTGGGATTTGAGTTCCTCGCCGATGACCAGGCCCGACAGGTAGCTGGGCATGGCCTCGGTTGTCATTCGCTGGAACAGCGACAGGGTGCGTGTGCTGAAGGCTGTGTTCAGCAGGCCGGGGCCGGCCAGCGCATGGGCCACGCCCTGGTCAAAGGCGGCGGCGTCCAGCGCGGGTTCGTCGTCGGGCAGCATGCGTGCGAGGATGGATTGGCGGCGCAGCAGCGCATAGAACTCGCCGGTCATCCAGGTCGAAAAATCAGTGACTTGCCGGTTTTCGACGGTGACCCATTTGCTGTGCGTGCCGGGTAGCACCAGCCGGGCATGGGTCAGACCCAGCAGCTGCAAGGCGCCAAAGATCTGCGTTTCCTCGCCGCGCATGACGTCGGGCACGCCGCCCTTGTCTATGCTCAGGCCGGGCACGATGGCGATGCGGCCGGGCTCCACCCATTCCAGTGCGGCTGCGATCRCATCAAAACCGGCGGGGCAGGCGCAGTAGGGCGCTTCGCGCCATCCCTGTTTGCTGCCGGCCATGCCGGAGATCAGGCACAGCGTGCCGGACGTCATCCAGTCGGCAAAGCAGCTTGCAAAAACCTCCGGAAAGGTACCGGGAGCGACAGTCAGGATGCCGCGTGCGAAGGAACGCTCGTCCAGGGCTGTGCCGTCGCCGTCGATCAGCGCGCCGCGCAATGAGGAGCTGCCCCAGTCGACTGCCAGAAGGTGGTTCACAGCAGGGCCCTGACCTGTTCGGGGCGCGGCAGCGGAGCGACCGCACCGTAGCCCTGCACCGTGAGGGCGGCCGCTGCATTGGCATAACGGGCCGCATCAAAGACGTTATCGCCCGCCGCAATGCGCGCCAGCAGGTTGCCGCAAAAGCAGTCGCCTGCGCCGGTAGCGTCCAYCAGCTTCACGTTGTGCACGGGCACGCGCTCGCGCCGCGTGCCGTCGCTGACCAGCGCGCCGTCGCCGCCGAGCTTGAGCACCACGGTTTTGGCGCCCAGGGCGTGGCCCCAGTCCACTACCGCGTCGGGGTCTGTCATGCCGTTGAGGGTGGTGATGTCTTCCAGGCTCGGCAAGAAAATGTCGCACAGTGAAACGGCATGGCGGGTGCAGGCAAGGGCCCGGTCCAGCGGCCAGAGCTTGAGCCGCAGGTTGGAGTCAAACGACACGAGGGTACCGG
>NZ_JBFUGX010000397.1:0-3955 GCF_056402675.1 Polaromonas sp. P3_C2
CAATGCGCCCGCCCTCCGGCAACGAGCCGTGGCGGAAGGCCTGGAACAGGGCCGGCATGATCTTGCGCCACACCAGGTCGCCGGTGCCGCCAAACAGGATGAGGTCAAAACTCATGGTAAAAAATTGTCTTGGTAATAAAGTTTCATATTCTATGGGCATAATGGTAACTCGACATCGAACCCGTGAAATGCCTGCATCCAGGCACAGTACGGTGTTTCATCCGGACCACTCCGCGTTTTGACCAGCCACCCAGCCATGACCCAACTTGACGCCCTGAAACAGTTCACCACCGTAGTCGCTGACACCGGTGACTTCAAGCAACTGGGGCAGTTCAAGCCGCAGGACGCCACCACCAATCCTTCCCTCATCCTCAAGGCGGTGCAGAAGGCCGACTACCAGCCCCTGCTGAAAGACACCGTGAGCCGCTTCAAGGGCCGGGCGCTTGACGAAGTCATGGACCGTCTGCTGGTGCGTTTTGGCTGCGAAATCCTTTCCATCATTCCGGGTCGGGTCTCGACGGAGGTTGATGCCCGCCTGAGCTTTGACGCCAACGCCACGTATACACGCGGCGAACGCATCATCGAGCTCTACCAGGCCGAAGGCATTCACATTGACCGCGTGCTGATCAAGGTCGCCGCCACCTGGGAAGGCATACAGGCGGCTGAAAAGCTGGAGCAGCGCGGCATCCACACCAACCTCACGCTGCTGTTTTCGTTCTGCCAGGCCATCGCCTGCGGCCAGGCCAAGGTCCAGCTGATCTCACCTTTTGTGGGCCGTATCTATGACTGGTACAAAAAAACTGCCGGCGCCGCCTGGGACGAAGCCGCCATGTCCGGCGCCAACGATCCCGGCGTGAAGTCGGTGCGCGAGATCTACAACCATTACAAGCACTTCGGCATTGCCACCGAGGTGATGGGCGCGAGCTTTCGCAACGTGGGCCAGATCACTGCACTGGCCGGTTGCGACCTCCTGACCATCAGCCCGGAACTGCTGGCCCAGCTTGCCGCCAGCGATACCGCGCTGCCGCGCGCACTCGATGCCAAAGCCGCAGCGGCGCTGGATTTGCCCCCAGTGAACTTTGACGAAGCCGGATTCCGCTACGCGCTCAACGAAGACGCCATGGCCACCGAGAAGCTGGCCGAAGGCATTCGCGCTTTCGCGGCCGATGCCGTAAAGCTTGAACAGCTGATGCTGGCCGCATAACCTCCCGCACAGGACACGTCATGAACCGACCGCGTTGCGACCAGACTTCCGCATGGCCTGCGCTGCAGGCGCTGTATGCCGCTTCCGGCAAAACTTTCGACCTGAAATCGGCATTTGCTGCCGACCCGGATCGCTTCGCCAGCTTCAGCCAGGACGCTCCCCACGTTTTTGCGGATCTTTCCAAAAACCTGATCGATGCCGCCAGCCAGGCCTTGCTATTTGACCTTGCGCGCGCGTGCGGGCTGGAGCAGCACCGCGACGCGATGTTTGCCGGGGAACTGATCAACGGCACCGAAAAGCGCGCCGTGATGCATTTTTTACTGCGAAATCCGGCCGTAGCCCAATATGAACGTGCGCCAGCAGCTATTAAAAATATAGCAACCGAGTTGGCCCAGGTTCACACCACGCTGGACGCGATGCTGGCGTATGCCGAACAGGTGCGCGCGGATGCCGCCATCACCGACGTTGTCAATATCGGCATAGGCGGCTCCGACCTGGGACCCCAAATGGCGGTGTTGGCGCTCGGCGAATTCGCCGCCACCGGCAAGCGCGTTCACTTTGTCTCCAATGTGGATGGGGACGAGCTGGCTACCGTGCTCAAGGGGCTCAAGCCGCAAAGCACGCTGTTCCTGATCGCGTCCAAAACCTTCACCACCACCGAGACCATGACCAACGCGCATTCGGCCCGGCGCTGGTTTGAGGCGCAAGGCGGACGCGACATCAGCCGGMATTTCGCCGCACTGACGACCAACGTCGCGGCAGCCAACGAATTCGGCATCAGCACCACCTTTGGTTTCTGGGACTGGGTGGGCGGGCGTTATTCGCTGTGGTCGGCCATCGGCTTGCCGGTAGCCATCGCCATTGGCGCAGCCGGCTTTCGCGAGCTGCTGGCCGGCGCGCACGCCATGGATGAGCACTTTCGCACCGCACCCCTGGAGCGCAACCTGCCGGTGCGCCTGGGTCTGCTCGACGTCTGGTACCGCAACTTTCATGGCTTTACCAGCCGCAGCATCGCGCCCTACAGCAGCGCGCTGCGCCGCCTGCCGGCCTACCTGCAGCAGCTGGAGATGGAGAGCAACGGCAAACGCGTGGATGCGGACGGCAAGGCTTTGCCGTTTGAAACGTCCCCGGTGCTGTGGGGCGAACCCGGCACCAACGGCCAGCACGCCTACTTTCAAATGCTGCACCAGGGGACGTCGGTGGTGCCGGTCGAGTTTGTGGCGGTGAAAACAGCCGCGCACGCACCGCACGACCTGCCGGGGCATCACGCCAAATTGTTGGCCAACGTTCTGGCCCAGGCGCAAGCCTTGATGACCGGCAAAGAAGAGGTCGGAGGCCACAGGCATTTTCCCGGCAATCGTCCCAGTACTTTCCTGTTGCTTGAGCGGCTCACCCCAGCCAGCCTGGGCGCGCTGATCGCCCTGCAGGAGCATCGTGTGTTTGTCAGCGGTGCGATCTGGGGCATCAACAGTTTTGACCAGTGGGGCGTCGAGCTCGGGAAGGTGCTGGCCAAAGACATCGAGCCACGCCTGCACAGCGGGGACGTCTTTGGCCTTGATGGCTCGACCGCCGGCCTGCTGCGCAAGATTGCCGGCTGAATACCGCAAAAGTGTGCGTTTTTCCATTGCGGGAGCGCGCGCTTCCGTGGTCAACTTGCCACTTCGCCGATTTTTCGATGGCTTCGCATCATGTCTTTTTCCCTTCCGCTTCGCCGCCTTTTCCCCCGTTTTTCGATGTTCGCTGCAGCGTTTCYCACGCTGGCTCTGGTCTCCGGCTGCGCGACACGCCCGGCGCCCGACGAGGACACCGATGTCGATGAGCCGGTCAGCCGCGGCGGCACGCTGGGGCCGGCGGAGGGGGTGACTGGCACCGCCTGGGCCGAGATGTCGGCGCCGCCCAAGGCCGGTGAGCTCAAGCCAGACGACCTCAGGTGGGAAATCTTCCGCGTGCCGGGCAAGCAGCCGGCCAGCTACAGCTATGTGCGTCATGAGGGCCGCGACGCGGTGCTCGCAAAGGTCGAGGCGTCCGGCAGCATCCTGCGCCATCGCCACCGCATCGAGCCCGACCAGCTTGGGCTCGTGCGCTTTTCCTGGAACGTGCCGTACGCCGGTGCGGGCACCAACCTTGCACTGCCGCAACTCGAGGATGTGCCGGTGCGGGTGGTGCTCGCGTTCGAAGGCGACCGCTCGCGGCTGTCGATGAAAAATTCCCTGCTGTCCGAGTTGAGCCGGCTGCTGACCGGCGAAGAAATGCCGTTCGCGACGCTGGTTTATTCGTGGTCGCGCGTCAACCGGCCAGGCGAAGTCGTCGTCAACGACCGCACCGACCGTATCCGCAAGATCATTGTCGACTCGGGCGACCACGGCTACAACGAATGGCGCAGCTACGAGCGTGATATCCGCGCCGACTACCGCAAGGCCTTTGGCGAAGATCCGGGCGCTTTGCTGAGCTTCGCCGTCTTCACCGAGGGCGAAAAAAACGAGGGCCAGCTGCAGGCCTTCTACGGGCCACTCAAGCTGGTGCCGGCTTCGGCTGTCGCGCGCAAATAGCGCCGCGACCGGTCGGCGTGCCTACGCCGACAGATTTCATTTTTCTGCCTCTTGAGCAAGCAACGCCGGCTAGCGGCCTGTATTGGCAGAGCGCGTCACGTTGGCCTTGACAATTTGTTGCATCTAATAATGCGGAGTTTAGGGAAATTACCACTCCTTCAATGCAACAAAGTATTGAAGTTCTCTGATCTGGTATCAAACC
>NZ_JBFUGX010000398.1:0-3951 GCF_056402675.1 Polaromonas sp. P3_C2
CGGTTCTTGTGAAAACGTGTGAGGCTCTTTTTTGAACAGGACGCGAATTTAGCCGAGCTTTCCCCAAACTCAAAAGAATATTAAATAGACTAGTTAGATCATTAATTAGCTATAGAACCCGATTTACAGGCATTTACGCATTTTTCAGCCAAAACTTGATCATTTATACCCGGATGATATAAACTCCTCATTTGACCCGGACAAAATTAACCGTAAATGACTTTATGACCTCTACCATGATCGCCACGCCCCGCACCCTGACGGCCTTCGCCGGTTTCCAGCGCATTGCCTCGGGCCCTCGCCGCGAGCTGCTCGCGCAGTTGCGCGCTACGCCCCAGCCGGCCGACATCCTGCTTCGCATATTCAACGATGCCAACGGGGAACGCCTGGACCTTGACCTGCGGCCCGACGCCGTGGATGCGCCCGACGACACGCCGCCCGACCTTCCCGCCGCCGAACCCGAAGCACCCGTGGCGCGTTCTGTCGGGCGCCCCCGTCTGGGGGTGGTTGCACGTGAAGTCACCTTGCTGCCGCGGCACTGGGAATGGCTGAGCCGCCAATCCGGCGGTGCTTCGGTTGCGCTGCGCAAGCTGGTGGAAGAGGCGAGCAAGGCCAACGAGGCACGCGACGCGGTACGGGTCTCCCGCGAAGCCGCTTACCGCTTCATGGCGGAAATCGCGGGCGACCTGCCCGGCTTCGAAGAAGCCACCCGCGCCCTGTTTGCCGGCGACCGACTGCGTTTTGCTACCCTGGTCGAGCCCTGGCCTGAGGACGTGCGAACCTACCTGGCGGCACTGGCCGCAGCCAGTTGGAGCGCCGCATGAAGCCGCCGGATCTTTCCGCCCTTGATCACCGGCTTGAAACCGAAGTGCGTGAGGGCGACGTGCGCACGGCGGGCGAAATCGCGGCGCCACCGATTTCCGTAGCAGATCCGGTCCCGCCGCTGGCAACACAGCCCGCGGCGGCGAAACCCGCTTCGCACGGCCGCCCCGCATTGAGCGACGGGGTGCCGATGTGGAAGACCTTTGCCGCCTTCCTCGGCCCCATGCTGCTCAGCAACATCCTGCAGTCGCTGTCGGRCACGCTGAACAACGTGTACGTCGGCCAGATGATTGGCGTCGGCGCATTGGCGGCCGTGTCCAGCTTTTTCCCCATCCTGTTTTTCTTCATTGCCTTCACCATCGGCCTGGGCGCAGGCGCCTCCGTGCTGATCGGCCAGGCCTGGGGAGCGCGCGACACCGGCAAGGTCAAGGCAATTGCGGGCACCACCCTCAGCGTCGGCCTGATTTTTGGTTTGCTCGTCGCGCTGTTCGGCGGTATCTTTACCGGGCCCTTGCTCAGGGCACTGGGCACACCGGCCGACATCCTGCCGGACGCCACGCTCTATGCCCGCATCATGATGATTGCAGGGCCCGGCCTCTTCGTCTACCTGCTGGCCACCGCCATGCTGCGCGGCGTGGGCGATACGGTCAATCCGCTCTACACGCTGGGCATTTCAACCGTGGTCGGCCTCGCCGTCACACCGGCGCTGATCCGCGGCTGGTTCGGCCTGCCGCAGCTGGGGGTGGCCAGCGGTGCAGTGGCTTCGGTGCTGTCGATGGTGACGGCCACGGCCTGGCTGGCCTTCAGGCTGCGGCGCATCCACAGTCCCTTGGCACCTGATGCGGAATTTGTACGCCACATGCGCATCAACGGCCCCATCCTCAAAACCGTGCTCAAGATCGGCGTGCCTACCGGCGTGCAGATGATTGTCATTGCGCTGGCTGAAGTCGCCCTGCTCTCGCTGGTCAACAGCTATGGCTCCAACGCCACAGCGGCCTACGGCGCCGTCAACCAGGTGGTGGCGTATGTGCAGTTCCCGGCGATTTCGATTGCCATCACCGCTTCCATCCTGGGCGCGCAGGCGATCGGCGCGGGCCGCACCGACAAGCTGGGCACCATCGTGCGCACCGGTTTGCTGATGAACCTGGTGCTGACCGGCTCACTCGTGCTGCTGGGCTATTTGTTCTCGCGCCACCTGATGGGCTTTTTCATCACCAGCGAACCGGTGATTGAGGTGGCACAAACGCTGCTGCACATCATGCTATGGAGCAGCGTCATCTTTGGCATGGCCACGGTGCTCTCGGGCATCATGCGCGCCAGCGGCTCGGTACTGGTGCCCACCGGCATCGCCATCTTCTGCATCGCGCTGGTGGAGGTGCCCGTCGCCTGGTTCATGAGCCACCGCATCGGCATCAACGGCATCTGGGTGGCCTATCCGGTCACCTTCATCGCCATGCTGGGTCTGCAGACGGCTTATTACCGGCTGGTCTGGAAGAAAAAATCGATCAGGCGCCTGGTCTGAGGCCGTCATTTTCGGATTGATCCACACCATGACACACACGCACCGCAACGCCACCGTCGACATCGCCAGGGGCATCGGAATCATCCTGGTGGTGCTTGGCCACAACAGCCTGGTACTGGAAAACAAGGGCGAACTTTTCCGGGTGATTTACGCGTTTCACCTGCCGCTGTTCTTTTTCCTCTCCGGCCTGTTCCTGAAAGATTCCGATTCCTTGCGCAAGTTTGCGCTGTCGCGGGCCGACGCGCTTCTCAAGCCCTACTTTGTCGTGCTGGCGCTGGTCGGCATCCTGATGGCGCTTGACCCTGGCATGGTTCCTACCGCCGACACAAGCGCCTCTGATTATTTTTTCGGCGTCCTGTATGCCACCGCGCCCACCATTGCGTGGGCACCGCTCTGGTTTTTGCCGCACCTCTTTGTCGCGTCGGTGGCGGCCATGGCCATCCTGCGCGCCACCAGGGCCGCCAAACGCCGCGCACGCTGGGTTTTTCTGGCCGCCTCGATGCTGCTGGCCGCGGGCATCCGCTGGGTTGGGAGCTTCTGGCAAATCGACACGGCCAGCCTGCATTTCATGGGCCTTGCCCGCTGGCCGGGGTTGCCCTGGAGCCTTGATCTGACCTTCATCAGCTCGGCCTGCCTGCTGCTCGGGTTTCTGCTGCGCGAACAGGTCATGGCCGTGAAATTCAACGCCATCAGGCTGCTTGCCGCGGCCATTGCCTTTGCGGCGCTGCACTACCACTTCAACGAGACCATGGACCTGAATCTGCGCATCTACGGCGAGCCGCTCATCGCGACACTGCAGGCCGCGCTGGGCATTTATATGGTGCTTTGCATCTCTGCACTGCTGGCGCGGTATCCGCGGCTGCAGCGCCCATTGACCTACATCGGCTCCGGCAGCCTGCTCATCCTGGTGTTTCATCCCGTCGCGCAGGGGCGGGCCTTCCTGCTGCTTTCCCGCTTCAGCCACAACGACTACCTCGTTGGAGCGGCAAGCCTGGCTGCGGGTGTCGCGTTGCCGCTGCTCGTGCTGGAAATTGCGAAACGCCAGCAATACCTGGCGGCCCTGCTCTTGCCCCGAAAATTCAGTCCGGCAGTCCCGCAAAATACCCGCACCTCGAAACAATTGCCATGAACCACGAGCTCTCGCGCCTGGCGGCCAGCATCCATCTTGATGAACCGGGTCAGGAAGCCTTCCGGCTGGCCTTTGGCCTGGCGTGTGCCAGCCGCGTGCAGCATTTGCTGGAAGACCCCAGGGCCGTTGATTGCCTGGCACAGCTTCAGGCTTTCGTTGACGGCAAACTGGAAAGGCCCGCCCTGGCGCAGGCGGCGCAGGAAGTCGCCGCGGTGGCCAACAGCCACAGAGGATCCAATTCCATTGACGGTGCGGCCCACGCAGCCGTCTCTRCCACCTACGCCGTGGCCAATGCACTGGCTGGCCGGGCCCTGGATGCGGCCGGCTACGCGGCTTATGCCGCCGTCTATGGCTACGGCGGCTACGCGGTCAACGACCCGTCGGCTTTTGAAGGGGAGTTCGCGTGGCAGGTCGAAAAATTCCGGGAACTGGCCCCGACCTTCCCGGCGCGCTGAGGCGGCCGGCTTGGGGACGCCAC
>NZ_JBFUGX010000399.1:0-3941 GCF_056402675.1 Polaromonas sp. P3_C2
CCGCCAGGTCTTGCCCGGCCGGGCCCAGAAACAGCACCGTGGGGGTGAAGCCGGCCTTCCATGCCGCAACCTGGGCGGCGGCCGTCGTCACCTGGCCGTCAAAGCCGGTCAGCGGTGTCGCGCGGTCGCTGATGTTGAGCTGCCAGGCGTGCAGGCTGCCATCGCGTTGCCCCGGCAACAGGTAGTTGCGCCGCACCAGTTCGCAGAAGGGGCAGCCGGGCAGGCTGACCAACAGCACCAGTGGTTCATTTTTGGCGAAGGCGATTCCAGCGGCCGCCGGCAAAGAGGCCGGCACAGGCAGGGCCGTGTCTTTGGCCAGCGCGAGCTGGGGCACGGCCAGCCCGGCTGCCAGCACGGCAGTGAACTGGCGGCGGCTCACCAGGGTCATTCAGCGCTTTCCAGCAAAATCTTCGTCAGCGCAGCCGGTTCGCTGATCATGGGGTCATGGCCRGTCTTGATCTCCACCACGCGCGAATTCGGCAGCCATGCACCGTCCCAGAACTTGGCGTCCTTCACGCGCAGCCGGCTCGGCTCAATCGTGGCCAGTGCCGGCTGCGTGCAGCTGACAAAGGTGCGCGGCACAGCGGCCACGCGCTTCACGTCAAAGTCCAGCGGTGCCTGGTAGGTATTGCCGGGGTGCGGCGTCTGTCGGCGCTTGACCCATTCACGGTCGGCATCGTGCAGGCCGAACACCTCCGGGTCGGGCGCCGGAAAGCTGAAGCTGGGTGAAGCTTGCGCCGCCGCCATGCGCTGCTGCTGCGTGGCGCTGGCCTGCGTGCTGCTCCAGCTCTCGCCGGGCTTGGGCACCACCGCATCCACATACACCAGGTGCTTGATGCGGTCGGGCATGCGGTCAGTGACGGCCGTGCCGATCATGCCGGCATAGGAATGCACCGCGAGCGTCACCTCGTGCAGCTCTTCCGCTTCGATCAGGTTGATCACGTCGTTGATGTGCGTGTCCAGGTTGATCGTGGGTGAGAGCAAATGGGCGCGCTCGCCCAGGCCGGTCAGTGTCGGCGTGAACACCTTGTGGTGGTCCAGCTGCAGTGCCTGCGCCACGCGCCGCCAGCACCAGCCGCCATGCCACGCGCCGTGCACCAGAACAAAATTGTGTTTCATCGAGTCACCTCTTTGTGGAAGGTTGCTGCATCAAATGGTTTTGCCACCCTTCAGTTCAGACAGCTTGGCGTCTGAATAGTTCAGCACGCCGCGCAGCACCTCTTCGGTGTGCTGGCCCAGCAGCGGCGGCGGCAGGTCGGTGCGCACCGGCGTCGCGCTCAGGCGCATCGGGCTGGAGACCAGCTTCAAGTCATCTTTCACCGGGTGCTGCCACTCGGTGACCATTTTGCGCGCCTCGATCTGCGGGTCGGCAAACACCTCAGCCAGGCTGTTGATGGCACCGCACGGCACCTTGGCCGCTTCCAGCGCGCCCAGCCAGTCGGCCTTGCTGCGCGTTTTCATCACCGCTTCCAGGATCGGCACCAGCTGGCCGCGGTTCAACACGCGGTCGCGGTTCTTGGCAAAGAGCGGGTTGGTGGCCAGCTCCGGAATGTTGGCCACCGCGCAGAACTTCGCATACTGCGAGTCATTGCCCACCGCGAGGATCAAGTGATCTTTGCTGCCATCCGCGGCCGGGGCCACTTCAAACACCTGGTAAGGCACGATGTTCTGGTGCGCATTGCCCGCACGGCCCGGCGCCTTGCCGCTGACCAGGTAGTTGGCGCCCAGGTTGGCCAACATCGCCACTTGCGTGTCCAGCAGTGCCATGTCCACCTGCTGGCCCTCACCGGTTTTCTCGGCATGGCGCAACGCAGCAAGAATCGCCACCGTCGCATACATCCCCGTCATCAAATCCGCCACCGCCACGCCCACCTTCTGCGGCCCGCCGCCCAGGTCGTCACGCTCACCCGTCACACTCATCAGACCGCCCATGCCCTGGATCGCGTAGTCATAGCCGGCACGGTCGGCATAAGGCCCCGTCTGGCCGAACCCGGTGACAGAGCAGTAAACCAGGCGCGGGTTGATCGCTTTCAGCGACGCATAGTCCAGCCCATAGCGCGCCATGTCGCCCACCTTGAAGTTCTCGACAAACACATCGCAATGCGCCGCCAGCTCACGCACCAGTGCCTGGCCTGCGGGTTGGGCAATGTCGCAGGTGACGGAGCGCTTGTTGCGATTCGTGCCCAGGTAATAAGCGGCTTCGGTATCCGCTCCCTGCGCATCCTTCAAAAACGGCGGCCCCCAGGTCCGCGTGTCGTCACCCGTGCCGGGCCGTTCAATCTTGATGACGTCGGCGCCGAGGTCGGCGAGTGTCTGGGTACACCAGGGGCCTGCGAGTACGCGGGAGAGGTCGAGGATGCGGATGCCGGATAGGGAGTTCATGGGGGCATTTTGCCCTCATGAAGGCTGCTAGCCATCGCGCCGCCATTTCCCAGGGAGCGCGGGAGGAAAACAGGCTGGTCGGTGTCCGTTCAGGACTTTGGCTGTTACTCCTTCTCCCTCTGGGAGAAGGTTGGGATGAGGGCTGTCGGCCAGCGTCGTACTGCAGCCTGAATCAATCGATATGTCTTGTATGGCAWAGACTTGCCTGACAGCTCCTCCGATTGGAGGATGACCTCAGCCGTGACTGACCAACCCGGAATGCATTGCCCGCGATGGGTGTTTTAGACATCTATCTAGAGGATGACAGGCAGTGGCAATCGACGTTTAATTATTGCGGCAACAGCACCACTGCAACGATGTTTACATAGGAGTTCACGATGACTGACGCGACCCAATCCCCCTCGCCTCCGCCTCCGCCTCCGCCTCCGCCTCCGCCTCCGCATTCACCGCCGACACCAAATAACCGGCCGACAACCGAAACGCCATTTCGCGGATTCGGCTCAGCAAAGAAGAACTCGCGACGCTAAAAAGGAGAGACCATGTCATCGATATCTGCAATCGGCCGAAATCCGAATCCTGATCCGCGTCCTCATCCATCTCCGCAGCCAATTCCTGAACGAAAGGATTCCCCTTTCCGCGGTTTCGGCTCGGCGCTGCGTAAAAAGCGAAAGGACTAACTGCCATGTTTAACAAAGGATGTGTGACGTGTCGGCTCCGAGTTTTACGATTCGGGTGGAGGATCCTTGCGCCAAACAACAACAATTCTCAGGTTGCGTTGGCCATTGTGGTCATTGCCTTCTCTTCGCTTATCGGTCTCCTTTGCGCCTTCATGTATGGTTTGGCGTCGCGCAGTACCGGAGGTTGGAACAGTCTTACCGGTGGATTTGTGGCCGTGCTTGCATGCGTCGGTGCCTTTTCGGCTGGTGGGATGCTCGGGTTGCTGTTTGGATCGCCCAACTGGGGCGGTGCAGGCGTGCAGGTGAAAGAAGGCAATGGCGAGAAACCGCAGCAGGGGATCCGCCCCAATACGAGTTTGGAACGCATCGCCGATTGGCTGACAACGATGATTGTGGGTCTGAGCCTGGTGAATTTGAGAGCCATCGAAGAGCGCTCCAACGTCCTTGGGGTGTGGTTGACGCAGGCGATTTCGGGAAGCACTAGTGCCGGCAATGGAACGCCTGGCATCGTCATTGCCAYTTCTTTCGCATTTTTCGGCTTCCTGCTCGTTTACCTATGGGCCATGCGGTTCTTGCCAGCTGAGTTGCGCAGTTCATATTCTGATCTGTCGGCACAGATGCAGGACATCAAAAGCAGCATCAACGATATCGAAGTCAAATTCCGAAAGGAACCCCTTTACAAAGTACCCGCGGACACACTGACTAGAACGGAAACAAGGCTGATGGCCGAAGGTGTGGACGAAGCAACTATCAAGGAGGTGACTCGTCGTTACTCTGCCGCGCAAGCGATAGACGACGAACCCATGAAGGATTTCGGACCTACTGATGCACAGGGCTATCGCGTATTGGTCAAGGTGAGTAATGTGGGCGGTAGACAGTGCC
>NZ_JBFUGX010000400.1:0-3940 GCF_056402675.1 Polaromonas sp. P3_C2
GCCCACCATCACGCGCGTCATGCCGGGGTTCTTTTCGGCAAACTGCAGAATCATGACCACCAGCTTGCGGGTGCGGGCTGAATGGTCGGGCTCACGTTCCCCAATCTGGTTGATCAGTGTGAAGACGCTTTGCTCGATGAATTCGATCAGGCCTTCGAACATCTGCGCCTTGCTGGCGAAATGGCGGTAAAGGGCGGCTTCGCTCACATCCAGCTTGGCTGCCAGGGCGGACGTCGTGATGCGCTCAGCGCCCGGCTGCTCCAGCATGGTGGCCAGCGCCTGAAGGATCTGGACCCGGCGCTCACCCGGTTTGGGGCGCTTGCGCACCGCAGGCTCGGCTGGCGTGACGTGCGGGCTCAATTCGGATTCAGACGCTAAGTCGGACATAGGCGATGAAGTAGGAAATGTTTCAAAAAACCGGGAATCGTTGCAATTGATTCTCGCACAGCCAGGTGACAGTTCGTCTCTCACCAGGCCCGGGTTTTCGCCCATGAGGCGAAGGCGCAACGTTCTGTTCCGTAACAGCAAGCGCTTACTGTGGTGGGCGAGCTACAAACTCAACCGAACCCGTAATCCGTACGGTCCGGCGGGGCCAGTCCCGGTGTGGTCCAGCTCCAGCTGCGAATGGTGAACCCGCGCGATTTCGCTGGCAATGGCCAGACCCAGGCCATTGCCCTCGCCCGCCGTCCCCTGCACCCGGTAAAAGCGCTGCAGCGCCATGCTGCGCTCGTCCGGGGCTATGCCAGGGCCGTCGTCTTCCACTTCCAGGAAGACGCCCCATCCCCGGTGCTCGGCGGCGGCGCCACCAGGACCCGGCTGTTTTGGCGTATCTGGCGCAGCGAAGCCGGCCGTCGGGCCACAGCGGATCGTGACCGTGCCGCCGGGCGGCGTGTATTTGACGGCGTTGTCCACCAGATTACCCAGCAGCTCGCGCAGCAGCCACTCGTAACCACTGACCTGTGCAGGCTGGGTTTCCAGCCCCAGGTCAATGCCCTTGCGCATGGCGGCATCCAGATGCAGCGGCAGAATGGATTCGCAGAGGTCTTTCAGGTCTACCCGCTGCATCGGCTGGGCGCCGGCGGCCGACGCATCGGCACGCGACAGCGCCAGCAGCTGGTTGGCCAGCTGCGACGTCCGGCGTGTGGCATTGCGCAGCTTGATGATTTTTTCGGCCGACAAGGTCACCGCCCCGTCCGAGCCCGCGGCCTCAGCCACTTTGGCCGCTTGCGCCCAGGCCTCGACCTGGGCCTGCAGCCCGGCCAGAGGCGTGCGCAGCTGGTGCGCGGCATCAGCCACAAACCGCCGCTGCCCCTCCGCCTGGTCGTTCACCAGGCCAAAAAGGCGGTTCAAGGCACTCACCAGCGGCTGGACCTCGGCTGGCGTAGCCAGCGGGTCGATGGCGCTCAAGTCGCGCGGGTTGCGGCGCTCCACCGCGTCCTTGAGCTCAATCAATGGCTTGAGTGCCCGCGTGACGGCCCAGTTGACGGCAAAACCTGCCGCCACGACCAGGATCAGGTTCGGCAGCAGCACCTTGAACAGCACGGAGCGCACCCATTGCTGGCGCGGGTCGGATCCATCCGCCAGCTGGACGATCAGCTCACCCACTGCAGTCTTCATGCGCTGCGCGGCAATCCGGTAGGTCACGCCGTTGTATTCGATGCTGTGGAATTCCGGCTCGTGCGTGGCCGGCAGCAGTTCGGGAATCCAGGGCTCACCGGCCAGAAAGTCGCCTTCGGCATCGGCGAGGCGAAAGCCGGCAAAGCCAGGCCGGCCCTTGAGGAAATCATCCACGGCGGGGGCCATCAGCAGCACCGGCGCACTTTCCGGGGTGGCGCCCGGCGCCACAACCGAATCGGCCAGCAGGGGAATCAGCCGGAGCAACTGCTGATCTTTTTGCAGGGCGACATCGCCGGCCGTCTGGTAGTCAAAGTAAATGCTCACCAGCGCAAAAGTCCCCAGCGGGAAAAGCAGCAGCAGCAGCAGCCGGCGCTGCAGGCCGGACTTCATGGCGGCAGGCACGAACGCGTTGCCGCCCGTGCGCGCAGCCAACGTACGCAGGCGGTTTTTCAGGCGAACGGCCCAGGACTGGCCGAAAGGGTTCATGCCTGCGCTGCCTATTCAGCGCCAGCGCTGGACGGCATCCCCGGGGAAACTTCCACCAGCTCCAGCCGGTAGCCAAAGCCGCGAATGGAGCGTACGGCTATGCCGTGCGGCTCCAGCTTGCCGCGCAAACGCGAGATATACACCTCAATGGCATTGGGCGTGATTTCCTTGTCCCAGCCCGTCATGGCCTGCAGCAGCTTGTCTTTGCTGGCCGGCTTGGGCGCGTGGATCAGCAAATACTCCATCACCGTCCATTCGCGCGGTCCGAGCTCAATCAGCTGGCCGTTGGCGCGGGCCTCGCGGTTGGCCGTGTCCAGCTCCAGCGCCCCAAAACTCAGTGTGGCGCTGGTGGCGGCCTGGGAGCGGCGCAGCAGCGCGCGCAGGCGCGCCAGCAACTCGGGCAGCTCAAACGGCTTGACCATGTAGTCATCTGCTCCCAGGTCCAGCCCCTGGACACGGTCCTGCAGCGCGTCGCGGGCCGTCAGGATGAGCACCGGCATGGCCATTCCGCCGCGGCGCAGGCGGCGCGTCAGTTCCAGCCCGTCAATGCGCGGCAGCCCGATGTCGATGATCGCCGCATCAAAGGTCTCGCCCTGCAGTACTTCCTCCGCGCGCTCGGCACTGCCGACCCAGTCAACGGCGTAGCCGGCGTCACTGAGCCCCAGCTTGATGCCGCTGGCCACCATCACGTCGTCTTCAACCAACAGGAGTCGCATAACGAATTGTCCGTTTCGTCATCAATGCCAATTGACCCCGCCTGAGGAGCGTCAATTCAGGAAAAAGCCGGTGCCGCTGCCTGATTTGGTTTTTGGTCTTGTTTTGGCCCGGTATCGGCTGCCAGTCTGCCAGACCGGCACTGTCGCCACCCTGACGGCAAAGGAAATACCCATATTTGCTATATTTTTTATAGCTGCTTACGCACACCCCATATGCCCTGGCGACCAATTTCATCAAAATCAGGGCGCCGCCCATCCGGACAGCCTTGGGCAGCCAGGAACGCCTGGATCAGTGCGAGCGGATCATGGTCCCGTAGGCCTGATCGGTCAGGATTTCCAGCAGCATGGCATGCGGCACCCGCCCATCGATGATGTGGACGGAATTCACGCCGCTTTTGGCCGCGTCCAGCGCGCCTTCGATTTTGGGCAGCATGCCGCCGGAAATCGTTCCGTCGGCAAACAGCTCGTCGATTTCGCGGGCGCTCAGGTCAGTCAGCAGCTCCCCGGCCTTGTTCAGTACGCCGGGGGTATTGGTGAGCAGCACCAGTTTCTCGGCCTTCAGCACGGTGGCCAGCTTGCCCGCCACCACGTCTGCATTGATGTTGTAGCTCTCGTTTTCCTCGCCAAACCCGATCGGGCTGATCACCGGAATGAAAGCGTCGTCCTGCAGCGCCTTGACCACGCTCGGGTCAATACTGACGATGTCGCCCACAAAGCCGATGTCGTGCTCCTTCGTCGGGTCATCCTTGTCGACCATCTTGAGCTTTTGCGCACGGATCAGGCCGCCATCGCGGCCCGTCAGGCCTACGGCCTTGCCGCCGGCCTGGTTGATCAGCCCGACGATGTCCTGCTGCACCTGGCCGGCCAGCACCCATTCCACGACTTCCRTGGTCTCTTCATCAGTGACGCGCATGCCCTGGATGAAATGCCCCTTTTTGCCCAGGCGGTTCAGCGCCGCCTCAATTTGCGGGCCGCCGCCGTGCACCACCACCGGATTCATGCCCACCAGCTTGAGCAGCACCACGTCCTCCGCAAAATCAGCMTGCAGGGCCGGGTCCGTCATGGCGTTGCCGCCATATTTGATGACCAAGGTCTTGCCGTGAAACTTGCGGATGTAGGGC
>NZ_JBFUGX010000401.1:0-3934 GCF_056402675.1 Polaromonas sp. P3_C2
TTACGGCGGTGCGGCGGTCGGGCTTTACGTGCCGATGGACAAACAAGGCTGGCTCTGGCTGAACTTCGCCACCAAATTGCCGTACTACTGGTTGGCACTGGGGCTGCTGATCATCACCTTGGGCGCGAACTGGTGGATAGAGCGCAGCTACCTCGGCTACTACTTCAGGGCCATCAAAGATGAACCCGACGCGGCCCGCAGCATTGGCGTGAACATCGCCCGCTACAAGCAGGTCGCGCTGTCGGTCAGCGCTTTCCTCACGGCAGTTGGTGGAAGCCTGTATGCGCAGAAAGAGCTTTACATCGATCCGAATTCGGTGCTCTCGACGGCGCTCTCCATCAAGATGGCGCTGGTGTCCATCCTGGGGGGCGTGGGTACCCTGTTTGGGCCGGTCGTAGGCGCGGTGGTGCTGACCAGCATCGAAGAGTTCACCCGCATCGCTTTCGGCGGCACAGGCCGTGGCACCGATGTCATTATTTATGCGAGCCTCATCATCGTGATCGCAGTCTTTTATCCCACGGGCCTCATTGGCTGGCTGCGCAGCTTCCGGGAGCGCCGCGAGGCACGCGCCGATGCATCGCGGCAGATGGCGGTGCCCACCGCCGCCGTGCAGAACGCCGGCGAGGAGGCCGTATGAAGTTGCTGGAAGTCAAACAGGTCAGCAAGCGTTTCGGCGGGCTGGTCGCCAACCAGGATGTTTCCTTCAGCGTGGACACCGGGCAGGTGGTGGGCCTGATCGGCCCCAACGGAGCCGGAAAGACCACGATGTTTAATTGCGTGGCGGGGTATTTTGCCCCCACGGCCGGTAGCATCATGCTGGGCGGCCGCGACATCGCAGGCCTGCCGCCCGAAACATGCGCCCGCGCCGGTGTGGCGCGGACTTTTCAGATTGCGCGCACCTTCACCAGCATGACGGCCTGCGAGAACGTGATGACCGCGGCCATGCTGCTGCAGCACAACGTTGCGAAGGCACGTCGGGCTGCCATGGACTGGCTGGCTTTTGCCGGGCTTGAACGCTTTGCCGACCGGCCTGCCGCCAGCATGACCATCAGCGAGCAGCGGCGCCTGGCCGTGGCGCGTGCGCTGGCCATACAGCCGCGCATCCTGCTGATGGATGAAGTGATGGCGGGGCTCAATCCGTCGGAAGTTCGCGAAGCGGTGGACGTCGTTCTCAAGATCCGGGACAAGGGCATTGCGTGCCTGATCGTCGAACATGTGCTGGAAGGCATCATGCCGATCGCCGACAAGATCGTCGTGCTGGACCGCGGCGTGAAGATCGCCGAAGGCACGCCGCAGGAGGTGTCGAATGATGCCGCCGTGATCACTGCTTACCTGGGAGACTGAAAGTGACTTTCCCTCACGCTTATTGCATTCCCCGCCACGTGGCGCGGATCGAAGGGCAGCACCATGCTTGAAATCAAAAATCTCAAGGTCTGCTACGACGACGTACTGGCCATCTCCGACGTCAGCCTCCAGGTCGAACCCGGCAAGATCGTGGCGCTGGTGGGCGGCAACGGAAACGGCAAGTCCACCACCTTGCGCGCCGTGGCAGGCCTCAATGCCGCCGCAGCGGGCAGTATTACCTTCAACGGTGAGCCGGTTCACCGCATGCCGGCGCACAAACGCGTTCCGCTGGGCCTGTCGCTGGTGCCGGAAGGCCGGCGCCTGTTTCCCCGGCTGACAGTGCTTCGCAACCTGGAGCTCGGTGCTTTCACACGCATGGACAAGCACGAGGTGGCGCAGGGCATTGAAGAGATGCTGCAACTGTTCCCAATCCTCAAGGAACGCGCCACACAACTGGCCGGCACCATGAGCGGCGGTGAGCAGCAGATGCTGGCCATCGCCCGTGGGCTGATGGCACGCCCCAAGCTGCTGATGCTGGATGAGCCGTCGTGGGGCATCGCGCCCAAGTTTGTGACCAAGGTGCTGGAGGTTATCCAGCAGGTCAATGCCACCGGTGTGTCGATATTGCTGGTGGAACAGAACCTGCAAAAGGCCCTGGGAATCGCGCATTACGGCTATGTCATCCAGACCGGCCGTATCGTGATGCAGGGCAAGGGGCATGAGCTCCTCAACGATGACCGGATCAAAAAGGCCTACCTGGGCCTTTGACGGAAAAGCCGCTGTACCACCCTATTTTTTTCCAATCAAGCTTTACCCAGCCATGAACAAGATTTTTGATCGTCCTGCAGACCTCCGGATGGCCAGCCGCTGCGGCGAGTTTGCCCTGCCCACCGCGGGACACGCGAACGGCCATATCCAGGCCAACCTCATGATCGTGCCGCAGGCACAGGCCTTTGACTTCCTGTTGTTTTGCCAGCGCAACCCCAAGCCCTGCCCGCTGGTGGAGGTTCTGAAGCCGGGCGCCACGGAGCCTTTGTGCGCACCGGGGGCGGACATCACGACCGACATTCCGGGCTACCGCGTTTACCGCGACGGCGAGTTTGTCGAAGAGCGGGGCGAGATCCGTTCGATCTGGAAGGACGACTATGTAGCCTTCCTGATCGGCTGCAGCTTTTCTTTCGAGGCCGCGGTCACCCAGGCCGGCATTCCGTTGAGGCATGTCGAGCAGGGCCGCAATGTCTCGATGTTCCGTACCAGTCTCCAGTGCCAGCCCGCTGGTGTGTTCAGCGGCGAAATGGTCGTCACCATGCGGCCCATCAAGAGCCGCGATGTGGCAAAGGTGGTGGAGATTTCTGGCCGGTTTGACGTTGCGCATGGTGCGCCCGTTCACATCGGCAATCCGGAGGCGATCGGCATCACCGACCTGTCGCGACCGGATTACGGCGATGCGGTCGACATCAAGGATGATGAAATCCCGGTGTTCTGGGGTTGCGGCGTCACGCCGCAATGGGTTGCCCAGAAGAGCCGACTGTCGATGTGCATCACCCATGYGCCGGGCAAGATGTTTGTGACAGACCTGAAAGGGTGAGTTCCATGCACCCGCCGCCGGGCTAATTCTCAACTCCCAAGGAGTTCCCATGAAAGCAGTTTTAATAGCCGTGCTCGTCACGGCGGGGGCAGCGCACGCCCAGACAACCTGGAAGCTGGCCACGGGCTACCGGGCAGAGTCCTTCCATACGCAGAACCTCCTGCAATTTGGGCGCGATGTGGATCTGGCCACGCGTGGACAGCTGGTCATACAGGTGTACCCCAACAACACCCTGGCCAAGCTGGCGGACATCAGCGCGGCCGTGCAGCAGGGAAAGGCCGAAGCGGGCGAGACCATCATGGCGAGCATGGTCAAGGAAATTCCGCTGGCTGGCGCGGACTCCATTCCCTTCGTCGTGGCCTCGTACAAGGACGCGCAGCGCCTCTGGAAGCTGCAGCGCCCCGGCCTTGAAAAGCATTTCACCGAGCATGGCATGAAGCTCCTCTACGCCGTGCCTTGGCCGCCGCAAGGCCTGCATTCGAACAAGCCGGTGCGGGGCCCGACGGACTTTCGCGGTACCCAGATGCGCACCTACAACCAGACCACCATGCGTATCGCTGAAATGCTGGGCGCCAAGCCGGTGGATGTGGCCATGGTCGATGTAGGCAAGGCATTGGCCGAAGGCCGGATGGACAACATGATCACGTCGGCGCTGACTGGTGTGGAGAACAAGGTGTGGGGCCCGATCAAGTATTACTACGAGATCAATGCGTGGTTCCCCAAAAATGCGGTGTTTGTGAACAGCAAGGTCTTTGATGCACTGAAGCCCGAGGCGCGCGCTGCCGTGCTCAAAGCGGCGGGCGAGGCGGAAGTCCGCGGCTGGCAGGCCAGCCAGGCGCTGGCGACCAGCGCGACCGAGGAATTGCGCGCCAACGGCGTGAAGATAGAACGCATTCCCCCCGAGCTGGACACTGAGATCAAGCGCATGGGCGAGAAGTTCTCGCGCGAGTGGATACGATCGGTGGGCAATGAAGCCAATGATATTTTCGTGCCGTACTACAT
>NZ_JBFUGX010000402.1:0-3933 GCF_056402675.1 Polaromonas sp. P3_C2
CCCTTGACCTTGCCCTGCTTGAGCAAGGACAGGTTGGCTTCGGTGATGCCGACATACGCGGCCAGGTCTTTGGACCTGGCCTTGCGTTCAGACAGCATCACATCGAGCTTGACAACGATGGGCATGCGGCAAGCGGTGATCTGTGATCGGCGAAAGAGTCAGACGAACTGCGCGTTCTCTTCGGCCAGTGCCACTGCCCGCGCCATCACGGCGGCGATTTGCCAGACCATGCCGGCAAACAGCAGCGTCAGCAGTTCATTGCTGCCCATGCCCAGGGACAGCGCACGTTGGCCGGCCGGTGCGCCGGATGTCAGCACCAGGGTGATCAGCGTTGAAGACACCACGCTGGCCACCACCGACGCAAAAATACYGGCGGCAAAACCGCGCAGGTATTTGACAGTGCGCACACTGAAATATTCGGCCTGCGAAAAGCCGGAGAAGCAGCGCATGGCACACACCAGCCCGTACGACGCGCAGCACACCGGCAGCACGCCCAACAAGGCAGCAAAGCTTTTCTGGGCCAGCGTGACGTCAAGCGCCGCAGCCTGCGATGCCGACAACACAACCCCGGCGCGCAACAACAGGCTTTCAACGGGCGTACTGAGCAGGTGGTAAGCCACCGCCAGCGGCAATGCCACCGCCAGCAAGGCACAAGCCCAGGCCAGCACGCTGCTAATACCCTGAACATCCGGCCCGGCGGGGGCCATGGGAGTTGCCGTATTTTTCAAGGGAGCACCTCTTTGCCTTGTTTAAAGGCTTCCAGTGTCTCAGATTAATTACTGTTAAACAATAATTAATAGTCATAAAACAGAAATTTTCTTCCCCTCCAACCAACCGGCAATGACACCTGTGAAGCCGCCACTCAAGGGTTTGAGGTAAATTGACCCCACAACCGCCCGGTGCCCGACGCTTTGCGGCCCCCACCCGTTCACAGTGACCTCCATGCCGCCCTCACCCTCCAAACCCAACCCCGCCAAAGCGCTCCAGCCGATGCAGTCACTCAAGGGCGTGCGCGTGCTGAGCCTGGCGCTCAACCTGCCGGGCCCGGCCGCCCTGATGCGCTGCCGCGAGATGGGCGCCCGCTGCATGAAGCTGGAACCTCCGCCGCACGAAGGCGCGCCGGCCGGCGCATCGGGTGACCCGATGAAGCTCTACAACCCCACCGCCTATGCAACCCTGCATGCGGGTGTGCGCATCGCCACAGCCGACCTGAAAACCGAACGCGGCCAGACACTGCTGCACCGCGAACTGGCCCAAACCGATGTGCTGCTCACGTCGTTCAGGCCGGCGGCGCTGGCCAAGCTGGGGCTGACATGGAAAGCACTGCACAAACAGCACCCGCACCTGAGCCAGGTCGCCATCGTCGGCAGTCCGGGGGAACGGGCTGACGAGCCGGGCCACGACCTCACCTACCTCGCGCAGAACGACCTGATCACCGGTGTGGACCTGCCCGCCACGCTGTACGCCGACATGGGCGGCTCACTGATGGCCGGCGCAGCCGTGCTGCAGGCCGTGATGCACCAGCGGGCGAAGGGCAAAGGTGTTTTTCTGGAAGTGGCCCTTTCCGGCGCAGCGGCTTACCTGGCCCTGCCCCGCGCCTGGGGACTGACCCAGCCCGGCGCGGCAGTGGGCGGCGGACATGCGGGCTACCGCGTTTACCGCTGCAAGGACGGGCGCGTGGCACTCGCCGCGCTGGAGCCGCACTTTGCCGCGAGCCTGTGCGCGGCGGCTGGTATGGCGGCCTCCAGCATGAAGGCCATGTTTGCGCCCGCCATGCATGCGGCTATTGAGGCCTGGCTTCTGGGCAAGACGCGCAAGGAGCTGGACAAGCTGGCGCAGGACCAGGACATCCCACTGCATTCGCTATCAAATTAGGAGCTTCTTGCGCTTGTCCTTATTGATCAAACGGCCGATTTGATGCACGAACCGGATGCGCCGGTACCCTCGCGCATCAACATAGGGTGGAGGCTGCCGGCCGCCTTTGCCAGCGCTGCCCCAGCAACACCTGCCTGACGAAACCGTACAGGGCCCACAACAGCAGCAAGGGGATCACCAGCGTCTGCAGCACAAAAATCACAATGAGCCGGACGATGTGTTCGGTGGCCTGCTCGGCCGCCCGCTTAAGGTTCTCGAAGTGTTTTGTCACATCGCCGTTTTTTGCCAGCCAGTCTTTCAGGCTGTCCACCAGGCCGCGGTTGTCGGGTGCTGCGGCAGCCGGCGAATTGAGCTGGCTGGCCTTGCCGGTGGCGCTGTCGATCAATTGCTGGCTGGCGGCGTAGTCGGCCGCGAGGAATTTTTGCCACAGTATGTCGGTGCCCAGCGTGACCACCGGAACCGCAAAGCGCAGCATCAGCAGGATCACCAGCAGCCTTGACAGCCACAAAGGCACGTGCGGCCTGCGCAGGTAACACCACCACCAGCCCAGCACCGTGGCACTCAGCGCCAGCGATACCGGCCAGTAGCTGCCGATGCTGATCAAGGCTTTTTGAACGCCGAACGCGACACTGGCCGCCAGCATCAAATGCGAAAACTGCTCCACCAGGTCGTTGACCGGATCCAGGATTTGCCCCGGCGCAAACGTGACACCCACGCCGAAAGGCTGCACCGAAGCTTCGGTCCCCTGCGCCACCGAAATCACGCCGTTGAGCAGCCTGGCCGTGGCAAAACTCAGCAGCGCCCTTTTCAGGCCGGCATCCACCTGCCGCATGGCGGGGGCATCCAGCGGCGCCAGCCATGCGCAGGCCAGCACGGCGGCCATGGTGAAAGCGGCAAGTGCTTTGCGGGCAATGTCCATGGTGTCTCCAGAAGGTGTGAATGAAGCCAGGGCCAGTGGAAGGTCTGAGGCCTGGCGGCTTGCCTCCACTTATCTTGCCAGAGAACCCCATCACATGCGGCCATAACTACCCTCTCCTGCTGATCGCAAGGAATCCATGACGGTGAAGCGGCGTCATGCACCGGTCTTCACGCGGACAGCTCCATCAGGCCGCAGGTATTCACGCACCATCGCACGCGCCCGGTGAATGCGGCTTTTGGTGGCTTCGCGGGTGAGCTGCAGGCGCTGCGCTATTTCGGTGATGGTGAGCTGCTCCATGTCGCGCAGCAAAACCACCTCGCGGTACATCAGCGGCAGGGACTCCAGCGCACGGACCAGGTCGATGCGCAGTTCGTCCTGCGGCATCTGCGCAAAGTACTGGTCCTTGTCGTAGTCGGTAAGCGCCTGGGTGCCGCGCATCAGCGCAAGCGCCGGCAGCATGCACAGCCGCGCGATGATCTTGAACATCCAGCCGCCCAGGGCTGCGGCGTCGCGCACGGTGCCGACGCGGCGGTAGATGATGATGAGCGCCTCCTGCACCACGTCTTCGATGGCCGAGCCGCGGTGGCATTGGTAGCGGGCGTAACGGCGGGCATCGGGCTGCAGCTGCCGCAGCAGCGAAGCCAGCGCGGCCGGGTCACCGGCCTGCGCTGCGGCAAAAAGCGCCGTTTCAATGGCCATCACCAAGGGCCCGGCTTTTCCAGCTTGCGGCCCACCATGGCGCAAGCCGGGCAAAAACCCAACAGCCCTGTCAGCACTGCGACCACGCCGGCGCAGGCCGCGAGCAAACCAAGCGGCGTCACACCCAGCACCAGCAGGCCGCAAACGACCATCAAGGCGCCGGACACACCACGCGCCCACCGCTCTTTGGGCCCCACATTTTTGCGATAGAACATGAACTTTCCTTTAGCTGCCGTCAAAACCGCGGCATCGCTGCAAGGAGAGGTCATGCGGGCAAAAGGATTCACGTTGGGGAAAATATTGTTGAAATATTTGCTGGAATATCGTTCGCATGAAGAACCGGCCAAGCTTAGCCGGGCATGCCGGAGCTGCCGGGCTACTAATTCGCGCATTCCGGGGCTATCAATTCGATAGCTGCTCGCGCATGTTCCTATTGGGTC
>NZ_JBFUGX010000403.1:0-3930 GCF_056402675.1 Polaromonas sp. P3_C2
GTGTTGCCCCCTTGAGGGGGTTCCGGCTACACGAAGTGAGCCGAGACAGGGGTGTCACACAAACTTTCTGATGTCAACAAAGTGGCCGTGCACGGCGGCCGCGGCGGCCATCGCCGGGCTCACCAGGTGCGTACGGCCACCAGCGCCTTGTCGGCCTTCAAAATTGCGGTTGCTGGTGGATGCGCAGCGTTCGCCCGGCTCCAGCCGGTCGGCGTTCATGGCCAGGCACATCGAGCAGCCAGGCTCACGCCATTCAAAGCCGGCGGCCACAAAAATCTTGTCCAGCCCTTCGCGCTCGGCCTGTTCCTTGACCAGGCCTGAGCCCGGAACGACCAGCGCAAGCTTGACGTTCTTGGCAACCTTCTGGCCGATCTTCTTGATGACGGCGGCTGCCTCGCGCATGTCCTCGATGCGGCTGTTGGTGCAGGAACCGATGAACACCTTGTCGATGTACAGGTCGTTCAGCGCCTTGCCGGGCTCCAGGCCCATGTACTTCAACGCGCGTTCGATGGCATCGCGCTTGTTGGCGTCTTTTTCCTTGTCGGGGTCGGGCACGCGGTCGTCAATCGACAGCACCATTTCGGGCGAAGTGCCCCAGGTGACTTGCGGCAGGATCTGGCTGGCGTCGAGCTCGACCACGGCGTCGAACTTCGCGTCGGCATCCGAGTGCAGCGTGTTCCAGTATTTGGCGGCCATGTCCCATTCGACGCCGGTGGGCGAGAGCAAGCGGCCTTTGACGTAATCAATGGTTTTCTGGTCTACCGCCACCAGGCCAGCGCGCGCGCCGGCTTCAATCGCCATGTTGCAGACCGTCATGCGGCCTTCCATGCTGAGCGCACGAATCGCCGAGCCGGCAAATTCAATCGTGTAACCCGTGCCGCCAGCCGTGCCGATCTTGCCGATGATGGCGAGCACGATGTCCTTGCCCGTCAAGCCTGGGGCCAGCTTGCCTTCGACCTTCACGAGCATGTTCTTGGCTTTTTTGGCCAGCAGGGTTTGCGTCGCCATCACGTGCTCGACTTCGCTGGTGCCGATGCCATGTGCCAGCGCGCCGAAAGCGCCGTGGGTGGAGGTGTGCGAGTCGCCGCAGACGACCGTCATGCCGGGCAGCGTGGCGCCGCTTTCGGGGCCGATGACATGCACGATGCCCTGGCGTTTGGAGAGGAAGGGGAAGAAGGCGGCCGCGCCGAATTCCTTGATGTTGCTGTCCAGCGTGGTGATCTGTTCCTTGCTCACCAGGTCGGTGATGCCGTCGTAGCCCAACTCCCAGCCGGTGGTCGGCGTGTTGTGGTCGGCCGTGGCGACGATGGAGCTGATGCGCCAGACCTTGCGGCCGGCCTCGCGCAGGCCTTCAAAGGCCTGCGGGCTGGTGACTTCGTGCACCAGGTGGCGGTCGATGTAGAGGATGGCCGTGCCGTCGTCTTCGGTATGAACGACGTGCTCGTCCCAGATTTTGTCGTAGAGGGTGCGTCCCATGGGTTTCCTTCGTGATCTCTCGTTATCGTCTGTCGTGGGGGTGATTTTAGGCCGCTGCACTCGCAGCCATGGCTGCGGTTTTGGCAGCTTGGGCCGCGTTGGTGTGTGGTGCGGCGGGCTGTGTGAGGTGTTCCACCAGCAGCCGCGCCGTCAGGGGCAGGGTGGAAAAGTCACGCGCTACCAGCTGGATCTGGCGCTCGGCCCAGGCGTCGAGCAGGGGAAGGGACTCGAGCTCACCGACGCCGTGCATGAGTTCAAAGGCGCGCTGCGGCATCACGCCGACGCCCAGGCCGTTGTGGATCATGCGACACATTGCGTCCAGGCCGGTGACATGGATGCGCAGCTTGATGGTGCGGCCCAGTCGGGCGGCCGCTTCGCGCATGGCCAGGTAAATCGAACTGTTGGAGTGCAGTCCGACCTGGTCGTAGTCCAGTGCTGCTTCAAATTTGATAGCGCCTTGCGTACACAGGGCGTGGCCCCTGGGCACAATCAATACCAATTTATCGGTGCGGTAGGGCAGTACCTGCAGGTCACCCGCGCCGTCGGCAGTATTGCAGATGCCCAGATCGGCCGCGCCTTCCTGCACCGCGCGGACCACCTCGGTGCTCAGATGCTCTTCCAGGTCGATCTTGATGCCCGAATGCTCGCGGGTGAAGGCGCCCAGGTCTTCCGGCAAAAACTGCACGATGGCCGAGATGCTGGCGTGCACGCGCACATGGCCGCGCACGCCGTCGGCGTATTCGCTGAGCTCGCTCTGCATTTTCTCGAGGCTGAACAGCACCGAGCGCGCATGGTGGAGCAGGCTTTCGCCGGCGGGCGTCAGGTCAACACCGCGGGTGTGGCGGTACAGCAGCGGCGTGTCCAGCGTGATTTCGAGGTCGGAGAGGCGTTTGCTCACGGCTGAGGCGGCAATGAATTCGCGCTCGGCCGCCTTGCCGATGCTGCCGAGCTCGCACACAGCCACAAAGAGCTGAAGCGAGGTCAGATCAATGCGGCGGGCAAAGTTGCGTTCGGAGCTTTTCATGGCGTGGGCGTGACGTCATCGTGTTAGACGATGGTGAAACGCTATTTTGCTACCATGATTGGTGTTTTGTCATCGCAATGCACGATGCCCTGCTTGCCAATAGGCGTTTTCAGCCTGGGCCACCAAAATTTTTGATTTTTTAAGGCTCTAGCCCAATAACGACGGGCGCAAGCAGCTATCAAAAACGTAGCAGACAGCCGCGGGGCCTGCGGAACCTTGAGATGCGCCGCAGGGCTTTGGGGCATGAAAAAGCCCGCCGATGTTGCCAAGGGCGGGCTTTATGTCAACGCGTTGGCAGCTTAGCGCTTGGCCAGCGGCAACACCTGACGTGTCGTGGAGCCGGTGAACAACTGGCGTGGACGGCCGATCTTGTACTCGGGGTCGCCGATCATTTCATTGAGCTGGGCGATCCAGCCGACGGTACGGGCCAGCGCGAAGATGGCCGTGAACAGTGGCACCGGGATGCCGATGGCGCGCTGCACAATGCCGGAGTAGAAGTCGACATTGGGGTAGAGCTTGCGCGACACGAAGTATTCGTCTTCCAGGGCGATTTTTTCCAGCGCCATGGCGAGCTTGAACAGCGGATCGTTTTCCAGGCCCATTTCCTTGAGCACTTCCTTGCAGGTTTCCTGCATCAGCTTGGCGCGCGGGTCGTAGTTCTTGTAGACGCGGTGGCCAAAACCCATCAGCTTGACGCCGGAGTTCTTGTCCTTGACCTGCTTGATGAAGTCACCGATTTTCTCGATGCCGCCGGCTTTCTGGATGTCGCCCAGCATGTTGAGTGCCGCTTCGTTGGCGCCGCCGTGTGCCGGGCCCCAGAGGCAAGCCACGCCAGCGGCAATCGCTGCAAACGGGTTGGTGCCGGACGAGCCGCACAGGCGCACGGTGGAGGTCGAAGCGTTTTGCTCGTGGTCTGCATGCAGGATGAAGATGCGGTCCAGCGCGCGTTCAAGCACGGGGTTGACCTTGTACTCTTCGCACGGCGTGGCGAACATCATGTGCAGGAAGTTGCCGGCGTAGCTCAGGTTGTTCTTGGGGTACATGTAGGGCTGGCCCACGGTGTACTTGTAAGCCATGGCGACCAGCGTCGGCATCTTGGCGATCAGGCGGATGGCAGAGATGTCGCGGTGCTCGGGATTGGTGATGTCGGTGCTGTCATGGTAGAAGGCCGACAGGGCGCCGACCAGGCCGGTCATGATGGCCATCGGGTGCGCGTCACGGCGGAAGCCGCGCAGGAAAAACTGCATCTGCTCGTTGACCATGGTGTGGTTGGTCACGCGGCTGACGAAATCTTTCTTCTGCTCGACATTCGGCAACTCGCCGTACAGCAACAGGTTGCAGGTTTCCATGTAGTCGCAGTTGGTGGCCAGCTGCTCGATGGGGTAGCCGCGGTACAGCAACTCGCCCTTGTCGCCGTCGMTGTAGGTGAT
>NZ_JBFUGX010000404.1:0-3923 GCF_056402675.1 Polaromonas sp. P3_C2
AGGTAATGCTGATACTGCCGCCCGTACCACCTGCCTGTCCAGCCCCCAGCCCGGCGGAACCGCTGGCGGTGATGGCGGCGGTGGAGACACCGGCGCCCGAGATGCTGACGGCCCCGCCGCTGCGGCCCGGGTTGCCGGTGGTGGCAGTGCCTCCTATGGCGTTGATGGCCCCGAGCAGGTTGACAGTCCCTKTGGCGTTGAGGGTGACGTTGCCGGCATTGGTATTGCCGGCGCCGGTGGTGGTGATGCTACCGGCCGCAGTGCTGGTGATATTGGCCGCCGAAAGATTCACGCCGCCGGAAGCCGTTAGTGCGGCATTGAGGGCAATCGTGTTGCCCGCTTCAAAGCGGACCTTGTTACCCGCCGCCATGGCCAGCGCGCTGGCCAGCGTGATGTTGCGCGAGGCCTGGAGGTACAGCTCGCTGTAGCCGGTGATGTCGGCGATCTGGATGGTGTACGTGCCCGTCGGGCTCGGTGGATCGAAGAGGGCCACGTCGGGCGTGCCATCGGCATTGTTGGGTGGTGAGGACTGTATGGTGGTGTTGATGTCGATGTCCTGCGGGTCCAGCAACACCCTGCCGCCAGTACCGGCCGGCGCGGCCACGTCGATACTGCCGCGCAGGTCCAGCTGCTGCTTGCCCGAAACCTCGACAAAGCCGCCGTCGCCGCCGTTGGCACCGCCGCGCGCGCTGACAGCGCCGCTGTGGCGCGTGTCACCGTCGGCCCAGACCACCACTTTTCCGCCTTTGCCGCTGTCTGTCGCGTCGGCCCGTATCGATGCGCCTGCGGCCACATAAGTGCGTGAAGCATTCTGGACGGCCGCATTGCCGCCCTGGTAGTCGCCGCCCACCAGCGCGGTGCCGCCGCCGGCCGGGCCGGACACGTCAATGGATGCGCCGGTGTTCAGCGCCACCTTGTCGCCAAGCACCTGCACCGTGCCGCCGCTTTGGCCCGGTGCGGTGCCGCTGGCATCGAGTGTGCCGGAGACCTGGACAACACCTGTGCCACCGCCGCTCAGCACAATCGTGCCGTTGCGCTCCACGGCGGAGTTGGCGCGGATGACGCCGGACTGGTTGATGACGGTCGCCATCGCATCGCCCATGGCGCTGGCCAGCACGGCAACCCGGCCGCCCGTGGCCGTGATGCTGCCGCTGTTGGTGATCGCGGCCTGTGCCGCCGCCGCATCCACCGAGAAACGCACCAGGCCTGTGCCCGAAGTGTCGACCGACACGCGGGAGCCTGCCAGCAGGCCAACCGAACCAGCGTCTGCGGTGATGGCACCGGTATTGCTGACCTGGGGCGCGGCCAGCAGCACGTAACCGCCGCGCGCGACGTTGATGCTGCCGTGGTTGTCCACCCGGCCGGAGGCGTTGCCGCTGAAGGTGTAGCGACCTGCCATGAAGTCGCCGTTGCCGATGTCGAGACTGGAGGCGACGAGCCCGCCCACATTGACTTGCGCCCCAGGAGCGAACATCACACCCGCCGGGTTGATCAGGAAGACCTGGCCGTTGGCGCTCAGCGAGCCGAAGATGGATGAGGCACCGTTGCCGATGACGCGGTTCAGCGCGACGGACGAAGCGCCGGGCTGCACGAACTGCATCGATTGCCCCACGCCGATGTTGAAGCTTTGCCAGTTCAGCACCGCCTTGTCGCTGGTCTGGTTGACCACCATGGCGTTGGCCGACGGCGTGCTGACGCTGGCCTGGCCTCCCACCACCTGCGCGCCTTCAGGCAAGGCGGTGGCCCAGGGCGAGACAACCGCCAGCAGCGTCGCAAGCAGGCGCGACAGCCTGCGGTCGCTGCGGATGCGGTAGGTGGCCGAGAGCTTGCGAGACAGGCGGACCACCACCGTACGCACGGACCAGGGGCTATAGGCGGCGCGGGCGGAAGAAGTGTGGGCGGTCATGATGGGCATGCAGAGCGGGGAGTGGGGCCGGGCTAGAACCAGGTTTGGACCGACAGCCAGGCGCGCGGCGCACGGTCCGGGTCGCCGGTGGACGGCAGCGCCGTCGTGGTGCGCCAGGCCAGGTAGGTCTTGACCAGGAATTTGCCGGACTGGCCCAGCGTGGCGCCCACACCGGCGGAACCGAGGCTCAGCGTGTTGGCATTGCCCGGCACAGTGGGGCCGTTCTGGTTGAAGCGAATGCGCCCATGGTCATAGAAAGCCAGCAGGGTCAAAGGCTCACCCCAAACCGTTGGCGCGAGCTGGTAACGCGACTCCAGGTTCAACAGGAAACCGGCGTCGCCGACGCCTTCGCCCACTGGGTAGCCGCGCACGCCATTGGGCCCGCCCAGAACCATTTTTTCGGCCGAGCTGAGGTTTTTCGACGCCAGCTGGGCCTGTGCCGCGACGTGAAAGCTGTAAGCGRCATCAAAAAACTGGGAGCGCTGGAATTCCAGGTTCAGCTTGCTGAAACCGCCCGCTGTGCGCAGGCCGCCGAGGCCATCGTCAAGCGCCTGATCGGCCGCATTCAACGTGAGGCGGCCAAAGGTGGCGTTCACGGCATAGTTGTTCAGGCTGCTGCCGCCTGCCAGTTCGTCGATGAAGTTGCCCGCCAGCCCCAGCCTGAGCGCGGCGATGTCGCGCTCGCTTTTGAGTGCGGGTGTGCGCGTTTCGTCAACGAGCTTTTTTTGCTCTGCACTGATGAGGCCGTACAAATTGCTGGCGCGCCCGCGCAGCAGGGGGTGGGACAGGCTGAGGCCGAGAATGTCGGCCCGGCCGCTGGCCCCCAGCGGCTCGAACTGCTTGCCCAGCGCGTAATCCAGGCGCACCGCGCTGACCCCCACCCTTGTGCCGTAAGCGCCGACCGGCACGGTGTAGCCGGCACGGTATAAGGTCGAACCAGCCTGGTCGCTTTGCTGGGTGCTCAAGGCCAGCACGTCACCGCGCCCCAGCAGGTTGTTGAGATTGGCACTTAACGTGACACGCGCGGCACCAGCGGCGCGCGCACCATGGTTGTCTACGCTGACCGAGCCGTCGGCGCGCGGCCCTTTGCCCTGCACGGTGATCAGGACATCCGCCAGGCCCAGGCGATCTCCAGGCTCGACCGTAGCGCCGGCGTCGTACCCCGCCAGGTCGCGCAACAGCAACACCGGCTTGTCGAGTGCGTATTCGGTAACGGCGTCACCGGACCGCAGCTGGCCGCCCACCAGTTCTTCCGCGAACGTCTTTGAGATACCAGCGCCGTCGACACGCACAGTGACGCGGCCGACCCGCGCTTCGATGATGGTGATGGCGACAGTCCCGCCTTCTGCGGGAAACGCCTGCTCGGGCAGGTACGCCTGCGTGAGCAGATAGCCGTTCTGCCGGTAGAGCGCGCTGACGGCATTGGCGGCGTCTGTGAGGCCAGCCAGATCCGTGGACCGGTGGAGCCGGCTCGACAGCAAAGCCGCAAGTGCTTCACTGGAGAAAACGCTGTTGCCGGAGAAACTGAACGCCGCTGGCGTGATGCGCGCCGTTCCCGCCGCTGGCTCCGCAACCCGGGGTGGTGTCAGTTCAGGTAGTGGGCCGCTACGCGGGGGTAGCAGCGGTAACGAACCTTGCGGCTCCAGCAGCGTACCGGCATCGGGCCGCACGTCCACGCGGGCCTGCGCCAGCGCAGGGACGTTCAGGGCGATGCATGCGCCCAGAACCCCCCAGGCAAAAAGCCTGGATGCCAGAAAGACTGAACTGCGCAAGGAGCGACCCTTTCGATGTACAAATGAAACAAAATGTTTTATTGGTTGTAGCGCTTTACCCTTACGCTGTCCAATATTTTCCGCTAAAGAACCTCTTATTTTCGCGGTAAGTGTTTGTTTTTACACGATTATTTTAGGATTTTGAGAAAGTAAGCGGGCACGCTCAATGTTCTTGGTTAAATGTAAGTAAATGTTAGAGCATTATTCCCACCGGCAGGCAGACAGAAGTGGCCGTCGGCCGCATG
>NZ_JBFUGX010000405.1:0-3923 GCF_056402675.1 Polaromonas sp. P3_C2
CTTCTGCTCCATCCGGTGAATTCATCAAACCCCGGCGGAGCGAGTGGCAACTGGTTATTGCGGCGGTGAGGCGACGGGCGCCGGGATCACCACAATGTCTGTCGAGGTCTGCGGCTGCACGCGCACGTTGGTGGCGCCTGGGGGCACCACAACGGTTTCAACTTCGCGAACCACACCGCCGCCGGCGACGCTGCCTTCGGCCTTGCCATAGCCCACGATACGGGCCTGGCAGGCGACCTGGTCTTCACCCTTGAAGACATCACAGCGCTTCAATGCATTGGCGGCAAACTGTCCATTGGCGTTGTCGACCTTGCCGGCACGTTTGGCGGCATTGGCGTTCTTCACTTCAGTGATACAGGTTGCCCGGTCTTGTTGGGTCTTGCCGTTGTTACACGCGGCCATTTCGCTCCTGGCGTCACCCGTGGCGTCGATCCCGGTGGTGCCGGAAGCAATCTGGGCAGCAGCGCCCAGGGAAAGCAGGGCGGCGGCGCCGAAACAGGCGGTAATGCGCGCAAGGCGGAAATTCAGGGATGAGGTCATGGTCAAACTCCTTGTTCGAAACTCGATGGATATCGATAAAGGGAGTCTGGGCCGCTACCTGAAACGGCCATGAAAGGAAAAGGTCCGGGTAAGCCGTGCCCTAAGCCCATTCGCCTGTAGGACAGGTCTTTCAGCGGCTTTTGATGGGCCGGGGTTCGCGCGGGTAACGGCTAACTAAAGACTACAAAACCCGTTGAGCTGAGGGGCAGGCGTAACGAATTTTCTGAAGATGGTTTCTTGTACAGCCTGCAGGGGCAGTTACAGCACTACATTGACCAGATGCGCGGGGTGGACGGCGCCAGCTGCCAGAGCTGTGTGCGCCAGGCTTGCCAGACCTGCTTGAGCAAGGCCATGGCAGGTTCAACCACCGGTGACAGCACACGGATGACGACGACCTGCCCGTCGGGGCTGGTCGCGCCGGCGTACGCGGCAAGCGGGTGGGCCTGCATCACGTCACGTGCGCAGTCCAGCGCCAGCTGGCGGCGATGGCGCTCGAGCTTGCTGCCGGCCACAAAAAAGAGTGACGCGAGGCAGCGGTTGCCGGCCATGCCGAGCGGGCTGTTCATCAGCAAGGTGTCTGCGGCATCCATGCGTGCGCGCTCGAGCCAGACACCGGGCACTTCGATGTGCTGGCGAAAGCTGCCGCTCTCGAACGGCAGGCTGGCGGCGGGCAGGCCCAGGGCGGTGACGTCCCAGCCGATCAGTTCGGCGCCGGGCGCCAATGTCATGGTCAGGCGGTTTTCGGCAAGGCAGCCGTTGTAGCAAATGGCTTCTAGCGGCAGCCATTCCATGCGGGCGCCGGCCTGCAGGTCGAGGCGGGTGCGCTGCAGGGCGGGCTCGCCGGCGGATCGGTAAAAGCGGGTGGCACCGGGCGTGGTGATGAGGCCGTGTGTGCCGGGTGCTGCGCTGAAGGCCAGGTCCAGCGTGTCGCCGCCGACCAGGCCGCCGGGTGGGTGCACGATGACGTTATGGCAAATCGCGTCGCCTTCGGGGTAAAGACTTTGCAGGATGCGCAGGGGTCCGCTATGGCGAAAGTGGGCAAGGGTCTTGCCGGCCTGGTGGGTGTAGTCGAGAGCGAGGGTCGCGTTCCAGGTCATGGGGCAAGTTTAACGCGGGCAGGGTGCCTGGCTTTGCTATTAATTCAGGAGCTGCTTGCGCTCGTCCTGATTGGGTTGTAGCCTCTTTTTGATTGAAATTCAGGGTCCTGCGTATTCACTGCTGGCTTGCCGGGCTGCGAAAAGCGGTGCAGCTCATCCGCGCCGCTCTCCGTTTTGCCCGGCAACCCTGACACGCTAGTGCGCAACTGTCTCTTTGGCTTCTTTCACGCGCGCGGCCAGGTGGTCCAGCGCCTCCTGCACCTGGTCGACCAGGATCAGGCAGAGGTCACCAGGTGACAGGCGCGCGAGCGCGGTGTCGATGGCCAGGAACTCACCACGGATCTCGTCGATTTTCTTGGTACGTTGCGCCTTGTGGGCGCCTTCCAGGCCCTGGCGCAGCAGGCCCATGACTTCACCGTCAGCGCGGCCGCGCTGGGCGGCGTCCTGGTAGAGGATGACGTCGTCAAACGCGCCGCCCAGGATGATGGTCTGGTCGCGGATGTCGCTGTCGCGGCGATCGCCTGCGCCGCTGATCACGACACTGCGACGCTGCCTTGGCGTGGCCGGCATGGCGTCGACCGCGGCCACCAGGGCGCGCATGGCGTCGGGGTTGTGGCCGTAGTCGGCGATCACGGTGGCGCCCTTGTAGTCCATCACGTTGAAACGGCCGGGCGCGTTGTGCGCATCGGTCACAAAGCTGGAGAGGCCGCRCTTGATGGTGTCCCAGTTGATGCCGGCGCCCCAGGCGGCCGCGACGGCGGCCATGACGTTCTCGACCTGGAAACTGATGGTGCCGCCGCGTGTGACGGGAACGCCCTGCAGCGCGATGCGCTCGACCCAGGCGCCTTCGGCGGCTACCAGCATGGGGCCGTCGACATACACGGTGCGCTTGCCTTGTGCGCGGTGCGTGGCCATGAGCGGGTGGTGCCGGTCGGCGGCGAAAAAGATCACCTTGCCGGGGCAGGTGGCCGCCATGTCGGCGACGATGGGGTCGGCGGCATTGAGCACCGCGTAGCCGGTGGTCGAGACGTTCTGCACGATCACGCGCTTGAGCACGGCCAGGTCTTCCACCGTGGTGATGTAGTTCAGGCCCAGGTGGTCGCCGCTGCCGATGTTGGTGACAACGGCGACTTCGCAGCGGTCAAAACCCAGGCCTTCGCGCAGCACGCCGCCACGGGCGATTTCGAACACGGCCGCGTCGACGTCAGGGTGCATGAGCACATTGCGCGCGCTCTTGGGGCCGCTGCAGTCGCCGCTGTCGGTTTGCCGCCCGTTGATGTAGACGCCGTCGGTATTCGTCATGCCGGTGCGCAGACCGTCGGCGGCCAGCAGGTGGGCAATCAGGCGTGTGGTGGTGGTCTTGCCGTTGGTGCCGGTGACGGCAATCACCGGCACGCGGCCGTTGTCACCGGGGGAAAAAAGTTCGTCGATCATGGCGACGCCCACGGCGCGGCCCTTGCCGTAGGAGGGCGACAGGTGCATGCGCAGGCCCGGCGCGGCATTGACTTCCACGACGCCGCCGTTTTGCGATTCGAGCGGGCGCAGCATGCTTTCGCACACCACGTCGACGCCGCAGATGTGCAGGCCGACCATTTGCGCGGCCGCCACGGCGCGCGCGGCCACAGCCGGGTGTACGTCATCGGTCACGTCGGTCGCCGTGCCGCCGGTGCTCAGGTTGGCGTTGTTGCGCAGGATGACGCGCCGGCCCTTGGCGGGAATGGATTCGGGCGTGAGCTCCTGGGCTTCCAGGCGGGCCACCGCGATGTCGTCAAAACGGATTTTGGTGAGCGAGGTGGAATGGCCTTCGCCGCGTTTGGGGTCCTGGTTGACGATGTCGACCAGCTCACGCACGGTGTGCAGGCCGTCGCCCACGACCTGCGGCGGCTCGCGCCGCGAGGCAGCCACCAGCTTGTTGCCCACCACCAGCAGGCGGAAGTCGCTGCCGGGAAGGAATTTTTCGACCATGACTTCGCCGTATTCGGCGGCTGCCTTCCAGGCGGTGTCGAGGTGTTCACGCGTGGTGATGTTGACGGTGACGCCCTTGCCCTGGTTGCCGTCCAGCGGTTTCACGACTACCGGCAAACCCACTTCCAGGGCCGCGGCCCAGGCATCGTCCGTATCGGTGACCGGGCGGCCCAGCGGCACGGGCACGCCGGCCGCGCGCAGCAGTTTTTTGGTGAGGTCCTTGTCTTGCGCGATGGATTCGGCCACGGCGCTGGTGGCGTCGATTTCCGCGGCCTGGATGCGCCGCTGTTTGGAGCCCCAGCCGAATTGCACCATGCTGCC
>NZ_JBFUGX010000406.1:0-3913 GCF_056402675.1 Polaromonas sp. P3_C2
CATTGCTGCGAGGCCGTCAGGCAACCCCAGCCGTGCGTTCATCTCACGAATGGCATCCGGAATGTCGGTGCCCGAAGCAAGGCCCATGGCACGCGCCATGCGGTCGAGGCGCCGGTCCTTCTGCACCGATTCGGCGGCCGCATTGAAGTCGACGACCATTGCTGCGAGGCCGTCAGGCAACCCCAGCCGTGCGTTCATCTCACGAATGGCATCCGGAATGTCGGTGCCCGAAGCAAGGCCCATGGCACGCGCCATGCGGTCGAGGCGCCGGTCCTTCTGCACCGATTCGGCGGCCGCATTGAAGTCGACGACCACAGGCAGAAACATGGCATTCAGCGTGCCGTGGTGCAGGCGCGGGTCCACTCCGCCCAGGCTGTGGCTCAGCGAATGCACGCAGCCCAGTCCTTTCTGGAACGCCATGGCCCCTTGCATGGATGCGCTCATCAGGTTGAAGCGGGCATCCCGGTCACTGCCATCGCGCGTGGCCCGTTCGATATGGGCCCAGCCGCGTTCCAGGCCGTCCAGCGCGATGCCGTCGGCCGGCGGGTTGAAGGCGGCTGACATGAAGGTCTCCATGCAATGCGCAATCGCGTCCATGCCGGTGGCCGCTGTCAGTTTGGCCGGCAGGCCCAATGTGAGCTCCGGATCGCAAATCGCCGTTTTCGGCACCAGATGCCAGGAATGAAACCCAAGCTTGCGGTGGTCATCCACAATGATGATGGCCCCGCGGGCGACTTCGCTGCCGGTGCCGCTGGTGGTGGGTACGGCAATCAGCGGGGCCGCGCGGTCCGTGATTTTCAGTGAACCGCCTTCAATGGTGGCGTAGGTCGTGAGCGGGCCTTCATGGGTTGCGGCAATCGCCACGCCTTTGGCGCAATCAATGGCTGAGCCTCCACCGACCGCGATCAGGCCGTCGCAGCCGGCGGACTTGTACAGCGCGGCGGCTGCGCGAACGGCTGCCTCGGTGGGATTCGAAGGGGTTTGGTCAAACACCGTCACCTGCACACCGGGCAGCGCGTCAAGCGCTTTTTGCAAAATACCTGCAGCCTTGACACCGGGGTCGGTGACGATGAGCGGACGGGTGATGCCGACACGCTCACATTCCTGCTTGAGCAATTTGATCGCGCCGAATTCAAACTGGATCTGGGTGACGTAATAGATAAAGGCCATGGTTTTGCTGTCTTTCGCGTTGTACGATGCTGGGCGGTTTTCCCGTGCCGCTCATCTTGCCCCAATCGGTTGCCCCAATCGGCTTGGCCCTACTTTAATAGCTGGAGATGCCCATGAATTGCAAGCAAACCCTGATGCTGGTCACCTTGGCGATAGCGGCTCTTCAGGCCAGGGCCGAATGTCTGAGCGATGCGCAAGTCGGCGACCTGGCCGAAAAGATCGCTGCCAGACAGCCTGCGGCAAACCCGGAAGGTCTCAACGAAGCCGATGGCGCCTGTACCCGCGCCAAACTCAATGCGCTGCTGGAAAAACGCCACGGCAAAGTGGTCGGCTACAAGGCAGGCCTTACCAACCCGGCGGTACAAAAACGCTTCAACTACGACCAACCCGTGTGGGGCAAGCTGTATGAGGGCATGGTGCTGCCCGGCGGGTCCGTGGTCGATGCGGCTTTTGGCGCGCGTCCGCTTTTTGAGGCCGACATGCTGGTGCGTGTCAAAAGTGCAGCCATCAACCAGGCCCGGACACCCCTGGACGTGCTTGAAGCCGTTGACCAGATCATTCCCTTTATCGAATTGCCCGATCTGGTCGTTCAGGCACCACCCCGACTCAATGGCCCGGCGGTCAGTGCCATCAATGTCGGTGCCCGGTTCGGTGTGGCCGGCACGCCCCTGGCCGTGCCCGTGACAAGGGCAGAGCGCCACGCCATGCTGGTCATGCTGGAAAACATGACCGTGGTGCTTGCAGACGGCAGCGGTGCAGAACTGGGAAGAGGCAAGGGCAGCGACATCCTCGGTCATCCGCTCAACGCAGTCGTCTGGCTGGCCGGCGCCCTGGCCAAAGAAGGTCTTGCCATGAAGCCAGGCGATTTGATCAGCCTGGGCTCGTTTTCACCCCTGCTGCCCCCCAAGCCAGGGTTGACCGCCACAGCGGCTTACCAGGGACTGGCCGGAGCGCAGCCTGTGTCGGTAACATTCAAATAAATGCGCCGCACCTCCCCTGAAGACTTGCTGACTCCCGCGATGCGGAATGTACTCAGCCGCATGGCGCGGGCCAGGCGCCCACCGTTTCATACGCTCCCCCCCGCAGGGGCCAAAGCGGCCTACGAGGCGGGTGCGGGCGTGCTGGAAATTCCCCGGCCGGCCCTGGCGCGGGTCGAAGACCTGCTCATTCCCGCCAGGGATGGCTACAGCCTGCCTGCGCGCCTCTACGCCTCCTTAAATGACCGCCTGCCGGTGCTGATTTACTTTCATGGCGGCGGCTTCACCATCGGAAGTGTGGCAACGCATGATGTGCTGTGCCGGCAGCTCAGCCATCTGTCAGGTTGCGCGGTGATTTCCGTGGATTACCGGTTGGCACCGGAGTACAAATTTCCTGTAGCTGCCCATGATGCCTGGGATGCCCTGCAGTGGCTGACGGCACGGTCAACCAGCCTCGGTCTTGACGAAACCCGTGTGGCGGTCGGCGGCGACAGCGCGGGCGGCACGCTGGCAACCATGTGCGCCATCCTGGCCCGCGATGCCGGTTTGCCGCTGGCGCTGCAGCTGCTGTTTTACCCCGGTTGCGCCGCCCACCAGGACACACCGTCGCACCGGCTATTTGCTGATGGCTTTGTGCTCGAGGAAGCTGACATCACCTGGTTTTTCAACCACTATGTGCGAAGCCCCGCCGACCGCGAGGACTGGCGCTTCGCGCCGCTCAATGCGCCGGATGTGGACGGTGTGGCCCCGGCCTGGCTGGGCCTGGCAGAGTGCGATCCCCTGGTCGACGAGGGGGTGATGTATGCCGACAAGCTGCGCGCGGCCGGCGTGCCGGTCGACCTGGAAATCTACCGCGGCGTCACGCACGAGTTCATCAAGATGGGGCGCATCATTCCCGAAGCACGGCAAGCCCATGCGGACGCGGCTCGGGCACTGCGCCAGGCATTCAATCTTCCGGACAACACGCCATGAAACGACAGGAATTCCGATTTTTTCACCCGCTGCGGGTTCGCTGGGCCGAAGTGGACATGCAAAAAATCGTGTTCAACGCGCATTACCTGATGTACTTCGACACCGCCATTACCGACTACTGGCGCGCGCTGGCGCTGCCGTACGAGGAAACCATGCACAAGATGGGCGGTGACTTGTACGTGAAAAAGGCCACACTGGAATACCATGGCTCGGCACGCTTTGATGACCGGATCGATGTAGCGCTCAAGTGCGCACGCATCGGCAATTCATCGATGACATTCACAGGCGCGATGTTCAGGGCCGATGAACTGCTCATCGCCTGCGAACTCATCTACGTGTTTGCCGATCCCCTGACCCAGACGTCCCGACCCGTGCCGGATGCGCTGCGCAATCTGCTCGTGGGCTTTGAGGCCGGTGAGGCCATGGTGGACATCAGGACGGGTGATTGGGCCGCCTTGGGCGCCGACGCGGCCAGGGTCCGCACGGCCGTGTTTGTGCAGGAGCAGGGCATTCCGATGGAGATGGCGTGCGACGAAGCGGACCACCCGGCCGTGCACGCCGTGGCCTATAACGGGTTGGGAGAGGGCATTGCGACCGGGCGGCTGGTGCGGCAAGCAGATGGCACGGCGAAGATCGGGCGCATGGCAGTGCACAAGGCGCTGCGCGGAGCTCACCTTGGCCAAAATCTTTTGAACGCGTTGATGGACGCCGCCCGGGATCGCGGAGACCATGAGGTCATGCTGCATGCGCAGCGCAGTGCGGAGGGCTTTTACCGGCGCCTTGGCTTTGAGGCC
>NZ_JBFUGX010000407.1:0-3905 GCF_056402675.1 Polaromonas sp. P3_C2
GTACCCCATCCACCTGGGTCTTTACCATCCGTGCGGCCGCATCATCACGCCGCCGGTGCAAAGAGCCGCAGCCATTTTTTGGCGGGTAGCTTCCAGCACGACTCAATGACACCGGCTTGCTGCAACAGGTCGGACCGCTCGGGACGCGTCGGATCGCGTTGGGCCAGCACCACAGTGTTGCCTTCGCGCGTCGGCCGGAACGCCCAGACCGCTTCGGGCCCGAACGCTTCCGCGATTTTTGTCAGCGACTGCACGTAACTGGAATCGCGGCCAAAAAGATTCACCGTCATCACGCCGTCTTCCGCCAGAAGCCCGCGGCAGTCCTCGTAAAAATCCGCGCTGTCCAGCACCGGTGCCGCCGCCTCGTGGTCATACAGGTCGACATGCAGAAAGTCCACCGTTCCCCGGTGCACAGGTTTTTTGATTTCCAGCGCCGCATCAGCTTCAATGACATGCAGCCTCAGGTCGTCCCGCGGCAGCTTGAACCAGAGCCGGCAGGCCGTGATCACCTGCGGATTGATTTCAATCGCCGTGGTTTTCATGCGCAGCTTTTTGTAGCAAAACTTGGTCAGCGCGGCAGAGCCCAAGCCCAGCTGCATTGCGTGCTTTTTGGACACAGCCGCCGCGTCGGTGAACAGCAGCCCCGCCATCATGCGCTGCACGTATTCCAGCTCGATGTCATACGGTGCATCGCGCAGCATGGAGCCTTGCACCCATTCGGTGCCCAGGTGCAAAAAGCGCACCTCGCCGTAGTCGGAGAAATTGACTTCGGGCAACTCAGCCACCGTTTTTTCTGTTTCTTTTTTCGACATCAAACCAATCCATGCTTTTCAAAAACTTCACGCCAGGCTGCGAGTTTGCGCTCAAAGCTCCATGATGCGTTCGCCGGGCTGGTAGAAGGCAGTTTGTAGACCGGCAGGCCCAGCTGCAAGGTGTGCTTCGAATGCTTGAAACTTTCGCCGCCATTGTGGGCAATCGCTTCCAGCGCCGGACACAGTCGCCGCAGGCTGGCGAGGTCATTGACCTGCGCATTGCGGATCGCGCTGTCCAGGCTGCCCTCGCGTTCACAGGCAGCGTACACGTCCCACAGGCCAAGCCCTTTTGACAAAAGCCATTCGCTACGAATTTGATAGCTGCTACCGCCCGTCCCCATTGGCCCATCGGGCCAAATGGTTTGCAAAATCTTCCAGAAATGGTTTTGCGGGTGGCCGTAATACTGCTGCGCAGCCAGCGAGGCGGCGCCCGGAAAGCTCCCCAGTACCAGCAGGCGGGTGCCGGGAGAAACCAGCGGCGCCAGGCCCGCCAACACAGGTTTCGCGGTGCCCTTTTTCACGCCAGAAGGGCTCCCAGTTTCGGCAGCGCCCGCAATGCGTTGGCAGTCGTTGCGGCCGCCAGCGACGCGAGCGGAATTCCCCGCAAATCCGCCACCTGCTGCGCAATGCGCGGCAACTCGCCCGGCTCATTGCGGCCCTGGGCCTGGCCCGTTTCGCGCTCTGCCGCTGTTTTGTAGATCCAGTGCGGCGGAATGTCGGGCGAATCCGTTTCCATCACCAGCGCCTCCAGGGGCAGTTCCGCCGCCAGGCGCCTGAGTTGCAAGGCAGGCTCAAACGTGACGGCGCCGCCAAAGCCCAGCTTCAGGCCCAGCTTGATAAATTCTCCCGCCTGCTGTTCGCTGCCATTGAATGCGTGGCCGATGCCGTGCCAGCCGCCCTCGGGCGCCAGGTCGCGCAGGTGCTTGAGCAACTTGTCAGCCGATCGCCGCACGTGCAGGATGACCGGCAGGCCGTGCTTGCGCGCCAGCTTGAGTTGTTCACGGTAGAAGTGCTCCTGGCGTTCACGTATAGGGCTTTGCGTCAGGGCAGGCACAAAATAATCAAGGCCGATTTCGCCCACCGCCACCAATCGCGGATCAGACCGCCTCAACGCAAGTTCGTTATCCAGTGTCTGCAGGTCGGCGTCTTGCGCCTGGGGCACACACAGCGGATGGATGCCCAGCGCATAGCTGTCGGAAAACCGGTGCGCCAGCACACGGACTGCCTCGAAATTGAACACGCCCACGGCCGGCAGCACGCAGTGTGCAACGCCTGCAGCGGCCGCCCGCGCACGAACTTCAGCGACATCGGCGGCCAGTTCACCGGCGTCAAGATGGCAGTGTGTGTCTATCCAGAAAGTCATTCAGTCAATGCGGTAGGGCACCCGGGATGCAAAAAGAAAAGGTGCAGGAAAAGGAACAACCTGGCGCAGGCCTTGCTTGCAGAAGATGTTGACACAGAAATGAAATCGGGACACGCTATGCTTTTTTTGAGGAAATGCACGCGCAATTCGTTACCGTTTTTTTGCCGCTGATCTCTTTTCGTCAACCACTGTCTACCACCGTCGACTGATAACACAAGGAAAAGCCAACATGAAATTATCCCGTCTGATGAGCCACATTCTCGGAGCCGGCCTCGTTGTTTCAAGTATGGCCAGCCCCGCCTGGGCACAAGACCAGAAGTTGCGGCTGATTACCTGGGCCGACTATGTGCCGGCTGATGTCGTGGCGCAGTTCAAGAAAGAGACCGGGATCGACGTTGAGCTCACGCTGTCCAATAACGAAGAAATGATTTCCAAGCTGCGCGCCACCGGCGGCGCCGGCTTTGACCTGGCCCAGCCCTCGCAGGACCGCATCACCGGCCCGCAGCAGGAGTTCGGCATCTACAAACCCATGGACCTCAGCAAGATCAAATCCGATCTGTTCATCCCGTCCATGCTGGAAGCCACCAAGAAAAACACCACGCTGGACGGCAAGGTTTATGGCCTGCCGCACATCTGGGGCACCGACGGCCTCGTCGTCAATACCAAGCTGGCCAAGATGACCGACTACCCCGACCTGTGCAAGGCCGACGTCAAGGGCAAAACCGCCGTGCGCCTGAAGCGCCCCACGCTGCTGGCCTTCGCCTTTGCTTCCGGCAAAGACCCGTTTGCGCTGTACAAGGACCCGAAAGCCTACGGCGCGCTGATGGACGAAGTCGGCAAGACCATGATTGCCTGCAAGAGCAACATCAAGTTCTACTGGGACAACAAGGACCAGCTGCTCAACGGCATGCGTGCCGGCGAAGTGGTGGGAGCCATGATGTGGGATACCGGCGGCTGGAAGCTCAATGCCGAAAAACCTGAAATCCAATACATCGCACCGAAGTCGGGCGCACTCGGCTGGATCGACACCTTCGCCATCCCGGCCAAAGGCCGCAACGATGCCGCCGCCTACGCCTGGATCAACTTCAATATGCGCCCCGAGATTGCCGCAAAAGTGGCAGGCTCTGCCGGCAACTTCACCGCCTCCAAGGGAGCCGACCAGCTGGCCGATCCCAAGCTGAAAGCCCAGTTCGCCGCCAGCTTCCCTGAAGCCGCGTTGAAAAACGTGAAGTGGTATCCCGCAGTGCCTGCCGGCATCGAGGACATCGAAGGCCGCGTATTAGACCGCGTGAAAGCAGCCCAATAACCGGCCTATCACCGGTGCACGCAGACCTTCAAGCCGAACACGTCGGTAAAACCTACGCCGGCCAGCCCGCAGTCAAGGACTTGTCCTTTTCCGTGGAGCGCGGCAGCTTCTTTTCCATCCTCGGCCCATCGGGCTGCGGAAAGACGACGCTGCTGCGCATGATCGCCGGCTTTCTGTCGCCCGATGCGGGCCAGATCCACATCGGCGGTAAACCCATGAACGGCGTGCCGCCCAACCAGCGGCCCGTCAACATGGTGTTCCAGCACCTGGCACTGTTCCCCATGATGTCGGTCGGTGAAAACGTTGGCTACGGCCTGGCACGGCGCGGCCTCTCGCGCGCCGACATCGCCGGCAAGGTCGGCGCCATGCTTGAACGCGTGAGCCTGCCCGGCATGCAGGACAAGCGGGTCGACCAGCTATCGGG
>NZ_JBFUGX010000408.1:0-3904 GCF_056402675.1 Polaromonas sp. P3_C2
ATCTGGTACTTGTTCTGCACGATCAGCAGGTCGGGAAAGTTCAGGCTGGCGGCCTTGATCTCAATCAGCACTTCGCCTGCCTTGGGTTGCGGTGTTGGCAATTCTTTCCAGGTCAGGGCGTCTACGCCGGTGGGGTTTTCACAAAGCCAGGCTTGCATGGAATGTCTCCGATAGAAGGAATGCTGCGACAGGTGCAGAAGAAAAAGGGGGGCGGCCGACGGAAGGAGGCGGCGCCTTGCCTGCATCATAGGCAAAGCGGCAGGTTTTGCGATGTCCGGCAGAGCTCAGGCTGTCGCAGCCGTGACCGTAAAATCAGTTTATGAAAATCCTCATTTGCAACGACGACGGTTACCAGGCCTCCGGCATCATTGCCCTCTATGAAGCGCTTAAAACCGTTGCCGATGTCGAGGTGGTGGCCCCCGAGCACAACAACAGCGCCAAATCAAACGCGCTGACCCTGCACTCGCCGATGTACGTGCAGACCGCGGCCAATGGCTTTCGCTACATCAACGGCACACCGGCAGACTGCGTCCACATCGCGCTGACGGGTTTGCTGGGCTACCGGCCCGACCTGGTGGTTTCAGGTATCAATAACGGCGCCAACATGGGCGACGACACGATTTACTCCGGAACCGTGGGCGCTGCCATGGAAGGCTACCTGTTCGGCATTCCTTCCATCGCGTTTTCCCAGACTGAAAAGGGTTGGGCGCACATTGATGTGGCAGCCCGGCGTGCGGCCGAGCTGGTGCAGCAACTGATGCCCACCCTGGAGGCCGTGGCGGAAGGCGCTGAGCCGACGGTGCCGCCCTGGCTGCTCAATGTGAACATTCCCAACCTGCCCGACAACGAGATCCAGGGCGTGAAGGTGGCCCGGCTGGGGCGGCGCCATGCGGCCGAACGCGTCATCGTGCAGACCAGCCCGCGCGGCGAAACCATGTACTGGATTGGCGGTGCAGGGCCTGCGAAAGAGGCTGGTGAAGGAACCGATTTTTATGCCACCAGCCAGAAGTTTGTGTCCATCACCCCGCTGCAGGTGGATTTGACCGATCATGAGCGTCTGCCTTATTGGGCTCAAACCGCTGCCCGGCTGGCCGAGTTGCACAAAAAATCGTCATGAAATCCAGCCTCAAACCGCCATTCAATCCCGCTGCCAAAGCGCCGGCTGCAGCAGGCCGCCCGGCATTTCCGGTTCGCCTGAAGCCCGACGCGGGTGTCCCATCTGCTACAAAATCAATAGCTGGTAGCGCAAGACCAGAGCGCGCTACAGGCCAAAATAGCTTGAAGAAACCGGCACCGACCGCAGCCTCCGCGTTGCCGGGCGGTGTCGGGCTCGATTCGCACACCGTGCGCGCGCGCATGGTGAGCAAGCTTGCTGCACAAGGTGTTGCCGATGCGCTGGTACTCGCCGCCATGGGGGCTGTCGAACGCCATCGTTTTGTCGACACCGCGCTGGTCAACCAGGCCTATGAAGACACCAGCCTGCCGATTGGCCTGGGGCAAACCATTTCCAAACCCAATGTGGTGGCCCGCATGCTGGAGCTGCTGCGCCACGGCGCGGCCGGCAAGCTGGGGCGGGTGCTTGAAATCGGCACTGGCTGCGGCTACCAGGCCGCGGTGCTCAGCCATCTGGCGACGGAGGTCTACAGCATCGAAAGGCTGCGCGGCCTGCACGACAAAGCCAGGGAGAATTTGCGGACTTTGCGCCTCCCCAATGTGCACCTGCTGTTTGGTGATGGCATGATGGGCTACGCCAAGGGCGCGCCATATGCGGCCATCATTGCGGCTGCCGGCGGGGAAGCCATTCCGCCTGCCTGGATTGATCAGCTGGCTGTGGGCGGCAGGCTGGTGGCGCCCATGCAAACCGCCGGCGGCGCCCAGGCGCTGGTGGTGGTCGACAAAACCCCCCAGGGCGTCAGGCAGACCCTGCTGGAGGCCGTTCATTTTGTGCCTTTAAAATCGGGGACAAGCTGACGATCCGGCCACCTGCAGGACTCAGGCCGGTTATCGATATAGCAGTGACGGCATTGAACCATCCGATCATCCAGTTAACCAATACGCCATACCCGTCAGATTGACGACGAAAGAACCAATGAATCAAACCGTACGGCCGAACCGGGCAGTGTCTGTGGATGCCGCAGGCGCAAGTCATGGCGCCCGCTCAACGCTCGGCAGGCTGGCCCTGCCATGCGCCCTGGTGGCAGCGTTGCTGCTTGCCGCAGGTTGCGGCACGCGTTCTTCCACCCATGCTCCGGTTGAAGACCGCGGCACCGGACTGTCGCGTCCCACCCCAGGCGCGGTGGACGCAGGCAATGTCAAACAGTTGCCCGGTTTTGAAAACGCCGGAAAACCCGGTTACTACACCGTCAAACCCGGTGACACCATGATTCGCATCGGCCTGGAAAATGGCCAGAACTGGCGCGACATCGTGCGCTGGAACAACCTTGAAAACCCCAACATCATCGAAGTAGGGCAGGTGCTGCGTGTGGTGCCGCCGACCAGTGAAAACCCGCTGGTGGTGACCCGCCCCGTGACATCCGGCTCGGCCACCACGTCGACAGCATCCACCACGCCGACGCAGGCTGCCAGCGCGGCGCGTCCCGCGTCAGCACCGGCCGGCACCAGCCCGGCACCCGCAGCAACGGGCGATGAAGACATCGCCTGGATCTGGCCCGCGCAGGGCACGATGCTGGCGGGTTTCGATGAAGCCAAAAACAAGGGCCTGGATATTTCAGGCAAGGCGGGGGACCCCGTCATTGCTTCGGCCGACGGCCGCGTGGTGTACGCCGGCGCCGGCCTGCGCGGCTATGGCAACCTGATCATCCTCAAGCACAACAACACCTTCCTGACGGCCTATGCGCACAACCAGACCTTGCTGGTGAAGGAAGACCAGAGCGTGCGAAAGGGCCAGAAGATCGCCGAGATGGGCAACAGCGACGCGGACCGCGTGAAGCTGCATTTCGAGATTCGCCGCCAGGGCAAGCCTGTCGACCCTTCCAGATACCTGCCTGCCAAATAAGCGGTATTTCCATCCACAGAAAGGAGCCCCGCGTTTGCCGGGCTCCTTTTTTGTTTCTGGTGCCTTGACGCTGCTTGCGCCAGGGCAAATCTACCGGAAAATTTATGAAAAAAAGGCTCGTAGTCCAGTCTGGAAAAGCGCAAGCAGCTATCTATTTTGTAGCAAACAGTCGCACGGGAATACAGTTGCCTTCCCGGGCTTGTGATCAGTGAGGCTGCAAAATCTCGTCGTAGCCACGGCCCTTGAACTCCAGCAGGTCAATGCCATGGCCAAAGGGGTCGGCCAGCCCCGCGATGCGTCCCCAGACCCGTTCAGCCACGGGCATTTCCAGAACGGCGCCGTGGCGCTGCAGCCGGTCAACCGCCGCATCAATGTCTTCCACCACAAAATCAAGGTGAACAGGTGTCCAGTGGCGCTGGTAGGTGCGAACACTCTCGCTGCCCTGACCGCTGGCGATAGGCCGGGTACCCGGCGCATTGAAGAGCAGGTCGATCGGGCTGCCCGCACCGAGGATTTCCACGAAATCGCTCTTGAAACGGCGGCCTGTACGCAGCCCGAGCGCCTTTGTATAGAACTCGACGGCGCGTTCCATGTTGTCAACATCGATGCAAATACGAAGCTCCATGGCGCCTTCCTTTCACGGGTTCAGAAAATGGTACCGCAGCCTGAGACAATTGGTGCATGACAGAAGAAAGCCAGAACAAGCAGCCTGCTACGGCGGCCGACTACCCGCCAGACGTGCTCGAGGTCGAGTCGCTCGACATCGAAGCCCAGGGAATTGCCCACAGGGCTGACGGCAAGGTGGTTTTTATCGAGGGTGCCCTGCCTTTCGAACGGGTAACTGCCAACGTCTACCGCAAGAAAAGCAGCTTTGAAAAAGCCATGGTG
>NZ_JBFUGX010000409.1:0-3875 GCF_056402675.1 Polaromonas sp. P3_C2
GCTTTGCCCTGGGGCATGGTATTTCCGGGCAGCGGCGCCATGCAGCCGCGTCACCCCTCACAAATCTATCAATTTCTGATGGAGGGCTTGTTGCTGTTCGTGCTCCTCTGGCTGTACGCGCGCAAGCCGCGTAAGGTGGGGCAGGTCTCAGGGGCCTTCCTGGTCGGCTACGGTGTGTTTCGTTTCATCGCCGAGTTTTTCCGTGAGCCCGACGACTTCCTGGGCATCCTCGCCCTGGGTATGAGCATGGGTCAATGGCTTTGCGTGCCCATGATCGCAGCGGGTGTCGGGCTCTGGGTGTGGGCTTCCCGGCAGGGTCAACCCCGAAAATCCATCGCAGGCAGCTATTGATTTGTGGCGATAGCTCAGGGCGTCAGGACTGTCTGGCGCCCTGAGCCTCTCGCTTCGGGGCGCTAGGGTTTCTCCCTGTCGTTTTCGGGCACAGGGCACTTGCCTGACTGCTTTTTAGCTCCCATAATTATGTGTAATTACTTGAAATTACCGCTGGAATTCTGAAAACTCCAGACGCTGCCGGGGCAGTTGTATGAAAGCAGGTGGGTTTTCGGGACGTACCGGGCCATCGCGGTTGCCGGGTTCGGTGGATGTCTCGTGTATTTGGGTTCATTGCGTCAGCCGGTCAAAAGGGGTCTGTCATGCGTCTGGTCCAGAGTTCATTGCATCAGGAAGTCGCCAATACCCTGCGCGAGCAGATTTTTGCCGGCCAGCTGGCGCCCGGGAGTTTTCTGGACGAGGTGGCGCTATGCGAACGGCTGGAAATCTCCCGCACGCCACTGCGCGAGGCGCTCAAGGTGCTGACCTCGGAAGGGCTTCTGCGCCACGAACCCCGGCGGGGTTGCTTTGTCAATGAGGTGACCGAGCAAGACCTGGACGACATTTTCCCGGTCATCGCCTTGCTGGAGGGGCGCTGCGCCTATGAGGCGGCACGCAATGCCACCGACGCCGATCTGGCTGCGCTCACTACTTTGCATGAGCGGCTTAACAGTCACGCCAAAGCCGGCCGGATCAATGACTATTACGCGACCAATTTCGCCATTCACGAGGCCATCATCCTGTTGGCCAACAACCGCTGGCTCGCGCAGGCGATTGCGGACCTGCGAAAAATATTGAAGCTGGCGCGGCTCCAGCAGTTGCACGCGCCGGGCCGCCTGGCGCAAAGTCTTTCAGAGCACATGACGGTGTTTGCGGCCCTCAAAAGCCGTGACAGCGAAGGTGCCGATGCCGCCATGCGCACTCACCTGACGCGCCAGCGCGAAGCGCTGCGTGACCTTTCCCGCAGCCAGCGCTCCAGGGTGGCCTCATGAGCGCCGCAGACTGGCTCAGCCGCAATGTTTCGCGGCTCACGGCAGGCGAGAAAGGCCTTACAGAAAAAACTGCCGCAGGGCAAGCAGACCGTGCGCAAGCAGCTACAAAAAAGATAGCAGCTAGCGTCGAATTGCCCGCGCGAAGCACGCATGAACGGCTTCAGGCAACCCTGAGTCATAAGGACGAAGCGCTGTCGCCGCGCGTACTCCGCCGCACCTTGCAGGAGCTGCAGGCCATCATCGACCCACGCGTGAGTGAGGTGGAAGGCGGCCGGCGCGCCATGGCCATTGCGGCCTGGTACCAGGGCGCCACCCCGGCTCGCCGGCGCGACCTGTGGATGCTGATGAGTGAGCAGTTCGTCGCCAATCCGCAGAAGGTCAAGGCTGCGCAGGCGCAGTTTGCGGCTGCCGTGGGTACACCCGAAGAGGCGGTGGCCGAGGTGCGTTACCGCCGTGCCACAGTCTCACCGCGCCGGCGTCTGCTGCAGCGCTTCAGCGTCTATCCGGGCGGCATCCAGTTCCTGGTCGAAATGCGTGCGGACATGCAGCCCAGCCTCAAGGCCGACAAGCGCTTGCTCGCCCTGGATGTCGAAATGGAATACATGTTCTCGACATGGTTCGACGTCGGTTTCCTTGACCTGCGCCGCATCACCTGGGATTCACCGGCATCACTGATTGAAAAACTGATCAAGTACGAAGCGGTCCATGACATCAAGGGATGGGCCGACGTCAAAAACCGGCTCGACAGTGACCGTCGCTGCTATGGCTTCTTCCACCCGCGTCTTCCAGAGGTGCCGCTGATTTTTGTCGAGGTCGCGATGGTCGAGACGATCGCGGGCGACATCATGCCTTTGCTCGATGAGCTGGCAGCGCCCTCGGACCTGAGCCGCGCGACCACTGCGATTTTCTATTCCATCAGCAATACGCAGGCCGGCCTGCGCGGCGTGAGCTTTGGCGATTCGCTGATCAAGCGCGTGGTGGAGACCCTGAAAGAGGAGTTTCCCAAGCTCAAGACCTTTGCCACTCTTTCTCCGATTCCGGGGTTTCRCAGCTGGCTGGGCAAGAACGCGGCGGCCATGCTGGAAACGCTGGGAGACAAGGAGCTTGCCGCCCTGGGCCGGGCGGTGGGGTTTGAGCCGCCCACTGCAGGGCACCTGCTGACCGCCGCAGAAAACCCGCTGGCCCTCGGTGAAAAGTCGCCGGTGCGAAAGATGCTGCTGCACTGCGCGGCCCATTACCTGGGCCGGGCCCTGGAAGAGGGCAAGCCGCTGGATCCGGTGGCACGCTTTCATCTGGGCAATGGGGCGCGCGTGGAGCGCATCAACTGGGCGGGCGACCCGACGCCCAAAGGGCTCAGGCAATCGTACGGCCTGATGGTGAATTATCTCTATGACCTCAAGCGCCTGGACAAGCACCGCGCCTTGCTGGCCCAAGGAAAGGTGGCCGTTTCCGGCGCGATTGAGTCGCTTTTGTAGTTTTTTGCAGTTGCAGACGAGCAGTCGACATAAAAAAACGAAGGAGACAGACATGAGACCCGTTCACCTGCTGGGAAGGCTGGCGCTTGCGTCGCTGGCTGCCGTGTTGTTGCTGGGACATTCCGCCCAGGCCCGCGTCACGCGGATCGTGATTGACGAAACCGTTCCCCTGGCGGCAGATTTGTCGGGTGGTGTGGCCTTTGAACAGGTTGCCGGCCGCGCGTTCGGCGAGCTGGACCCCAAGGCGTCTGGCAATGCCATCATCCAGGACATTGAACTGGGCAAAGAGGCCGATGGCAAGGTACGTTACGTGGCCACCTTTGTGTTGACCAAGCCGGTTGATTTGTCCAAGGCCAGCGGCATAATGTGGCATGAGGTGCCCAACCGTGGTTTGCGCCGGCCCAATGTGGTGCAGGAGCGTGCATTGGGTGACATCGACCTCACAAGCGCCTGGCAGGGCGACAATGCCGGCGCCACCATGGTGCGGGCCACTGCTGCGGTCGAGCTTCCCCACTGGCTCAAGGTGCCGGTGGCAAGGAATGCCGACGGCTCACCCGTCACCGGCGAGGTGTTTGGCCGCATCGTCAATCGCACCGGCCCGGGTTCGCAACCGCTGGTTGTGCAAACAAATCCTGTTCCGTACAAGCCCGTGAGCCTGGACACGCGCCAGTCGCGCCTGGTGTCGCGCGCGGCTGAATCCACCCGCGGCGATGTGACCGGCGAGACAGTGATTCCTTCCACCGACTGGGCCTGGGCCAAGTGCGATGCGGCCAATCCTTTTCCCGGCGTACCTGATGCCACGCAGATCTGCCTGAAAAACGGTTTTGATGCCGGCAAGCTTTACCAGGTAGTGTTCAAGGCCGCCGATCCTTACCTGCTGGGCGTGGGCTTTGCCGCCTGGCGCGATATGGGGGTGTTCTTCAAGACGGCCAGGGCTGATGACGCCGGCACACCGAACCCGGTGGCTGGGGTGGTGACCCACAGCATTGGCCGGGGCGTCTCGCAATCCGGCAACTTTCTGCGCGGCTGGCTGCACTTGGGCTTTAACCGGGACGAAGCCGGGCGCCAGGTGCATGAC
>NZ_JBFUGX010000410.1:0-3862 GCF_056402675.1 Polaromonas sp. P3_C2
TCAGCACAGAGCGCGCTCAGTTGCCGGCGGTCTTGCCAGTTGCGGCCAAACAGGATGATCCCGCCGGTCAAGGGGTGCTTGAGGCGCCGGCGGTCAGCCTTGGTCAGCGTGAGGCCGGCGATGTCGATGATGAGGGGAGCGTGCTGGGTCATGGGATTGAAATCAGGAATTAAATACTATTAAATTGATAGCTGCCAGCGCAATATTGACGGGCGCTAGGGGCCATTTTTCTCTACAACCACAAAACTGGCGGCGTAATCGGTTTCGTCGGTGACGGACACATGGGCAGTGAGCTGGCGGGCTTCAAACCAGGCCTTGAGCGTGCCGTGCAGCACGATCTCGGGTTTACCGCTGGGCGCCTTGGCGATTTCGCAGCTGCGCCAGGTCATGGGCATGCGCATGCCGGTGCCGATCGCCTTGCTGAAAGCCTCTTTGGCTGAAAACCGGGTGGCAAGGTAGCTGACGCCGCGGTCGGGCCAGCGCGCGCTGCGGTGTTTCCAGGTGGCAAGTTCACCGTCGCTCAGGATCCTGCGGGCAAACCGTTCGCCATGCCTCTCAAGGCTGGCGCGGATGCGGCGCACGTCGCAGATGTCAGTTCCAATACCGTAAATCATCTAGCACCCAATCGCCGCAAAGTGACACGCAAAAAGCCAGCATGAGCCGCGGAACCGGCTTCGCCGGGCCGCAGGCGGGCGGCCCCCTCGGGGGGCAGGAAGCCACACGCAGTGGGCGACCGTGGGGGCTCCACTCATGCGGGGGCGAATGCCTGGGTGATGCTAAGCAGGTAACGCCTGGTGGTCGCGGCGTAACCCAACTCGAGCGCGTCGGCAACAAAAGCGTGGCCTATCGACACCTCCAGCACGCCGGGGACTTCGCGCACAAACTCCGTGAGGTTGTCGCAGTTCAGGTCGTGGCCGGCGTTGATGCCYAGGCCGGCTGCCGCGGCGGCCTGGCCCGCACGGGTAAAGCGCGCCAGGACTTCGGCCTTTTCAGGGGTGGGCCAAGCGCGCGCGTAGGTCTCGGTATAAAACTCCACCCGGTCGGCGCCCACGGCCTTGGCTGCTGCCATGGCTTCKGGAACCGGGTCCATGAAAAGGCTGACCCGCACACGGCGGTCATGGACCTGTTCTATCAGGGGCTGCAGGCGCTCCGCGTCTTCGGGGAAATTCCAGCCATGGTCGCTGGTGAACTGGTCCTCGCTGTCGGGCACAAAAGTGCACTGGTGCAGCGGCAGGCCCCTGGCGGCCAGATCGTGCACAAAGCCCATCAGGTTCTGGAGCGGGTTGCCTTCGATGTTGAATTCGCGGTCTGGCCAGTCCTTCATCAGCGCGGCGAGTTCAAAGACGTCGTCACGGCGGATATGCCGCTCGTCGGGCCGCGGGTGCACCGTGATGCCTTGGGCGCCGGCCTCCAGGCACAGCTCGGCGGCGCGCCGCACGCTGGGAATGTCCAGGTGCCGGGAGTTGCGCAGCAAGGCGACCTTGTTGACGTTGACCGACAGTGCGGTCTTGTCATACACATGGGACACGAGGGGAACGGGCGAAAGGAGTTTCATGGCGGTTGCTCGTTAGAAAGCTTGCAGGTCCATCATCATCTGCCGGGTTTTCAGGACCTTGACGCCGCAATGGTAGTGCAGCAGCCCGCGCAACTGGGTTTTAAGCTCATTGAAACCGGGGATACAGGCCCGTACCGTGTCAGAGAACAGCGCCTCGTCACCCAGCGCCTGTTGCAGCGCCTGCCATTGCCCGCCGGGCAGGCTGACGCGATCGTCGTCGTGCGCTTGCCGGAGCCCCGCCTCTGGCACCAGCACATAGCGGGTGTCCGGATCGAGCGGCGCCAGCGTGGCGGTTTCGGCGTCCAGCAGGGGTAAAAGGCCGATGTCGCGCAGCAGCCGCAGCTCAAACGCGCGCAGCGCCAGCTGCAGGGTTTCGGCACTTTGTGCGGCGATCAATTGCACCGTGGCGGCGTAGGCGTCAAACAGCACGGGATGCGGGTCGTCACGCGCCATCAGGCGCATGAGCAGCTCGTTGAGGTAATAACCCGACAGCAAGGCATCCCCCGTAGGCATAACGTGACCTCCCTGCCACTCAGCGCTTTTCAGGGTACGGATTTCGGCATCGCCACCAAAGGCAATGTGCAGCGGCTGCAAAGGCAGCAAGATCGGCCGGAAACTGGAACTGGGCTTTTTGGCTCCCCGCGCCACCAACGCCACCCGCCCATACTTGCGGGTGAACACCTCCAGGATCAGGCTGGACTCGCTCCAGTCGTAGCGATGCAGGACGTAGGCGGGCTCGTCACCTATGCGCTTGGTCGCCATGTTCAGGGATTCAAACGGTTTAAAGAAGGCAGGCCAGCATGAGCCGCGGAACTGGCTTTGCCAGGCCGCAGGCGGGCGGCCCCCTCGGGGGGCAGGGAACTACACGAAGTGAGCGACCGTGGGGGCCTCATTCATACCCGAAGGTCTTGACCCTTGCCTCGTCGTCCGCCCAGCCCGAACGGACCTTGACCCAGATCTCCAGGAACACCTTGCCGCCAGTGAGGGTTTCGAGCTCATGCCGGGCTTCAGTGCCGATGCGTTTGAGCTTTTCGCCCTTCTCGCCAATGATCATGCCCTTGTGGCCGTCGCGCTCGACCACGATAGTGGCGGCAATTTTTCGCAAATTGCCCTCCTCTTCGTACTGGTCAATGATGACGGTGGAGGTATAGGGAAGCTCGTCGCCCGTCAGGCGGAACAGCTTTTCGCGGATGATTTCGGCGGCCATGAAGCGGTCGCTACGGTCGGTCAGTTCGTCGGCACCGTACATCCAGGGCTGCACCGGCAAGTATTTTTCGCAAATGCCGAACAGGCGCTCGATGTCCTTGGCGTTGTTGGCCGACATGGGCACGAACTCGGCGAAATTGTGCCGCTCCTGCATTTCCTTGAGCCAGGGCGCGATCTCGGCGCGGCGGTGAATCAAATCAAACTTGTTAGCCAGCAAAATCGCGGGTGTCTTTTCAGGCAGCAGAGCCAGAACCTTGGCGTCGGCCTGGTTGAATTGACCGGCTTCCACCACAAAGACAATCAGGTCCACATCATTGACGGCGCCGACCACGGTGCGGTTCAGCGAGCGGTTCAGCGCGTTGCCGTGCCGGGTCTGGAAGCCCGGCGTGTCCACGAAGACATACTGCGTTGCCTTGACCGTGCGCATGCCAGTGATGCGGTGGCGCGTGGTCTGGGCCTTGCGCGAGGTGATGCTGATCTTTTGCCCCACAAGCGCATTGAGCAAAGTGGATTTACCCACATTGGGCTTGCCGACGATGGCGATCAGGCCACAGCGCTGCTCGCCGGCAGGCGGCGTGTCAGCAGTGGCCGGCACGGCCGCGCCGCGCGAAGACAGGGCCTGCGCCAGCATGGCTTCCAGCGCATCGGGCGGCTGCACGGTTTGCGGGGCTTTGGCTTGACGCTTTTTCGGCGCGACTGCAGAGGGAGTCGCCGCAGCAGCTACCGGTTTTTTCGGTTCTTTTTTACCTGTACTCATAATCTTGGTGTGTTGGCCTGCGGCCTTCGGGCGGCTGCCGGCTCGGAGTCAGGAATCCAGTGTCTTGACAAACATCAGCATGGCGGCGGCGGCGGCTTGTTCGCCGGCCCGGCGGGAGCCGCCGATCCCGCGCTCGGCCCGGCCATACTCGGTGATCTCGCATTCCACATCGAAGGTCTGCTTGTGGGCCGCACCCATGGTACCCACCACGCGGTAAATCGGCAGGTTCATTTTGCGCCCCTGCAACCACTCCTGCAATTCGGTTTTCGGATCTTTGCCGATGGCCTGCATCTGCGGGTTGATTTCCACATCTTTGAACAGCCGGCGCACCAGCAGGTTGGCCG
>NZ_JBFUGX010000411.1:0-3857 GCF_056402675.1 Polaromonas sp. P3_C2
ACCTGACGGCGCCGGACATCATGAAGCAGAGCGAGGGAAATACCTGAGATCAGCCTTGGAGTTTTAACGCCGGGCTGTGTGGCCGCGCCCGGCATTTTTCCTGTTTGGAGGCTTTTCTTTCCGTGACCCAGAAACCCTTGCTCGAACTCCAGGGCATCACCAAGCGCTACGGCGGCGTATGTGCGCTTGACAGCGCGGACTTCGCTTGTACGGCAGGTGAAATTCACGCTGTTCTGGGCGAGAACGGTGCCGGCAAGTCGACCTTGATCAAGATCATCGCCGGCGTCGTTCAGCCCGACGCGGGCCGTATCCTGCTGGACGGCAAGGAACTGCGGCTGGACTCTCCGAACTCCGCGCGCGAGCGCGGTATCGTTTGTGTGTTCCAGGAGCTGTCGCTGGTCCCGGACTTGTCCGTGTGCGACAACATTTTCCTGTCCAGGCCCCCGGTGAAGTACGGCCTGATCGACGCCAAGACTCAACAAGAGCGAGCTACCGAGCTGCTTTCCCTGCTGGGTTGCAGCGACATCCATCCCATGGACCGCGTGCGCGACCTGCCGCTATCCCGCCGGCAGGTCGTCGAAATTGCCAAGGCGCTAGGCGCGCAGCCGCGCCTGCTCATCCTGGACGAGGCGACCTCCGCCCTCAGCAGCGAAGACGTGGAACGCCTGTACCGCCTGCTCTTCAGTCTGCGAGACCAGGGCGTCGCAGCGCTGTTCATCTCGCACCGCATGCACGAGGTCAAGGCGCTCGCCGGTACCTGTTCGGTTTTTCGCAGTGGTCGCCGCGTCGACACGTTTGCCAACGGCACGCGGACCGACGCTGAAGTGGTGCAACTCATGATCGGTCGTGACGTCGCCAAGTCGTACCCGCCCAAGACCGGTCCGGCCACGGATGCGCGACCGGCTGTCACGGTCAAGTCCTTGAGCTGGGAGCCCAGCCTCCGGGACATTTCGCTGGAGATTCTGCGAGGCGAGATTGTCGGCTTGGGAGGGCTGGACGGACAGGGGCAGCGCGAATTGCTGCTGGCGCTTTTCGGCGTGCTTAAGGGTGTGCACGGCGAAATCGAGGTTTTTGGTCAACCGGTCACCAATCTGGCGCCACACATATGCAAGCAACCCGGACTGGGGATCGCCCTCATCCCGGAGGATCGCAAGACCGAAGGGTTGGTCTTGCCCATGAGTATCCGTGAGAATGCGAGCCTTGCCCAGCTGGAGGCGCTCACGCGCTACGGCTTGCTGAGCCCGGGGGGCGAGCAGGCGGCCGTGGCGCAGATGGTGGACAAGTTGCGCATCAAGATCGGTTCCGTGGAAGACCCGGTGCAGACCTTGTCCGGGGGCAACCAGCAGAAGGTGGTGATCGCCAAGTGGCTGATGACCCAGCCGCGCGTGCTCCTGCTGAACGATCCCACACGCGGCATCGATGTGGCCACCAAGCAGGAAATCTATGTCCTGCTGCGCCAGCTTGCTTCCCAGGGCGTGGCCATCCTGCTCTACTCCACCGACTACGAAGAACTGATCGGCCTGGCGGACCGCATCCTGATCATGTACGAAGGACGCATCGTGCGCACGCTTGTCGGGGAGGAGATCACCGAGCAGGCGATTGTGGCCTCATCCCTCAACGTATCCCTCGCTTCAACCGAACCGGAGGCCGTCACATGAACAGGGAAGAATGGCTGCGAGGGCTGCGCCGCAACAGTGGTCCGCTGAGTGCGCTGGTGGTGTTCATCCTGATGTTTTCGCTGTACCTGCTGGAGCATCCGCGCTCGATATCGGTCGGCATCGTCACCACGGCCTCGAACAAGGCGGCGCTGCTGGCCATCGTTGCGATGGCCCAGACCCTGCCTGTCATCACGCGCGGCCYGGACCTCTCCGTGGGGATGGTGATGGTGCTCACCAGTTGCCTGGCCTCCGTCGTGGTGAACGGTGCGCCTTGGCAAGTGGCACTCGGGGTGGTGCTGGTATTGGCCTCCGGGGCGGCGGCCGGTGCCCTGAATGGTGCAATCGTCGTATTCGGGCGCCTGCAGCCGATCATCGTCACGCTCGCCACGGGCGCAGTGTTCTTCGGCCTGGCCTTGCTGCTGCGTCCTGCGCCGGGCGGGGAGGTCAGCGAGGGCTTGTCAGACGCGCTGACCGGTCGTCTCTTCGGCACGATTCCCACAACGCTGGTGTTGCTGGCCGCGGTCATCGTGCTGGGCTGGATGCCCTTCAGGCGCACGGTCATCGGCCGCGCCTGTTATGCCGTGGGGTCGTCCGAGCAGGCGGCTTATCTTTCGGGCGTTCCGTCGCAGCGGGCCAAATTCATCGCGTACACCGCCGCGGGACTGCTTTCCGGGCTTGCCGGGTTGCTGCTGTCGCTGATCTCCCTGTCGGGCGAGGCCAGCTCGCCGCAGGCGGGCCTGTACACCCTCAATTCCATCGCGGCGGTCGTGATCGGCGGAACCTCGCTCTATGGGGGCGCAGGGGGCATGGTGGGATCGGTGTTGGGTGCCTTCGTGTTGCGCACCATTGGCGACCTGCTGTTCGTGTTCAATGCGCCTGCGCTTTGGCAGCCGCTGTTCGAAGGACTCATCCTCCTGGCGGCTGTATGCGTCGGCGCGCTGCACGTGCTTCGCCTGCGAAACCGCCTGGACCTGTTCTGATGACCAGCCTCTCCGTTGACACTCCGCGCTCCTCCGCCACCAGCAAGCGTGTGTTTCAGAGACTGCTGTTGAATCCGCCGGCCATGGTGGCCCTGTGTTCGCTGGCCCTTCTGCTGGCCGCCAGCGTCGTCAACAGCAACTTCCTGATGCCGGGCTACCTGCTGCTGCAACTGCAGATCGCCGCCTTCCTTGGCATCACAGCCGCCGGGCTCATGGCCGTCATCCTGTTGGGCCACATTGACCTGTCGGTGCCCTGGACCATCACCACYGGGGCAATGATGGCCGCCGCCGCGGGCGCCACCTATGGCGCCGGCTGGGCGATCCCCGCAGGCATCGCCTGCGGCGCGCTGATCGGCCTGGTCAATGGGTTGGGGGTGGCGATCCTGCGCATCCCTTCGATGATTTTCACGCTGGGCGCGAACGCTGTGCTGCAGGGCCTGATGGTCCTTTACTCGGGCGGGCATGCACCGGTGCACGGCGCTACCGAGCTGATGCGTGCACTGGGCGTCGGCAGGACGTTTGGCGTGCCCAATGCCGTGTGGACCTGGGTGGCCGTCTCATTGCTGTTCTACCTGGTGCTGACGCGCACTGCCATCGGCCGCTACGTGTACATCATCGGCAACACCGAGCGCGCCGCCTACCTGTCCGGCGTGCGCACCGGCAAAGTCATCGTGCTGTGCTTCGTGGCCTGCGGGGCTCTGGCAGCGCTCGCCGGCATACTGCTCGCCGGCTACTCGGCTAACGCCTACCAGGCCATGGGTGATCCCTACGTACTGCCCGCGATCGCCGCGGTCGTGCTGGGCGGCACCAACATCCTGGGCGGCCGCGGCAGCTACCTGGGCACTGTTGCAGGCGTAGTGTTCATCGTGCTGCTGCAAAGCGTGCTTGCGGTTCTGCAGATGCCCGAGGCGGGCCGCCAGATCATCTATGGCGCGCTGATCCTGTGCATGCTGCTGCTGTATGGCCGTTCGGCCAGGGTGAGGTGATCTTGGCTGACCGCTATGGCATCCGGGGCGATTTCCTGCTGCACGATGTGCGTTTTCGCGGACTGGTTCCGCCGAACGGGTTTGTAGAAAAGCTCTTCACCGGCACGCGTTGGGCAGAGGGCCCCGTGTATTTTCCGGCCGGCGACTTCCTGCTGTTCAGCGACATCCCCAACAACCGCGTCCTGCGGTGGGTGCCCGACGGCGCAGCCGAGGGCAACGTAGTAGAGTTTCGC